>JAQXFJ010000037.1 GCA_029250385.1 Candidatus Poseidoniaceae archaeon
GAAAAGGCTACCCGATTTTCTGCACATATGACGCAGAAGAAAAAATACAAGCTTTTGCAGATGCGGGTTATACCTGTCACGGGGGTTTGTCAGACTTGTTATCGATTGCCGATATAGTAATTGATTGCTCACCCGGAAAGGTTGGTGCCAATAATCTGGAAAAATATTTATCTGCGGGCGTCAAATGGATTTTTCAAGGCGGTGAAAAGCATGCTATGACTGGAATGTCATACACATCCTCTGCTAACCACATAGAGAATCTCAATGTTGATGGAACAAGAGTAGTATCATGTAACACTACAGGATTATCAAGAACTTTAGTGCCGTTGTTTAATCACTGTGGCTCACTCTCGGTAGAGTGTACTATGATTCGAAGGGCAGCAGATCCGGGTGATTCTAGTAAAGGCCCGATTAATGCCATTAAACCAGTACTAAAAGTGCCGTCTCATCACGGCCCGGATGTTATGACTGTAAAGTCTGAAATCACTATTAATTCGATGGCAGTTGCAGTTCCAACAACAATTATGCATGTACACGTCATAGTCGCACAACTACCAAACGGCCACGGACTTACTACTGAATCAGTTATTGACATGTGGTCCAATGAACCTAGGATTGTTCTCATGAATGGTGGTGAAACAGGTATTACAACAACGGCTGAAGTGATGGAATATGCTAGGGATATCGGTCGTAAGTGGGGTGATTTGCACGAAATCTTTGTCTGGAAAGACGGGGTAAAATTAAACGGTGATACGCTATATTATTTCCAAGCGATACATCAAGAATCTGATGTGATTCCCGAAAATGTGGATGCCATAAGGGCATTGATGGGCACCGAGTCAGATTGGCGTAAATCGGTGGAAAAGACAGACTTTGCGATTAGTAAATATAACAACATCTAATGAGCAAATTATCATCAATAGATGGTTGTTTTCAAAAAGCATGCGGATTTGCGGTAACCATGCAGAAGGAAAATCAGGTCATATTAGCAATAATTTTGCTTCTTGGTGTGACCTCAAGTCCTTACTTGTTTGACCACGCCAATAATCCTGAGTTATCAAAACAAATTATCGAGTCAAACAGTGATATTGAACGGTTATCCATAGCAGCTGAAAATTGGCATCCTGCGTCTAGTTATATCATCAATAATCAAGAAACTAGAACCCTTTCTGGAATGCTTAATCTGGCTCATGGTTCATTCGATCCACTAACTACCGACTTGCCTTACTTGCCAGATAGTTTCATTTCAAGTGAAGATTACTTGTCTACTGGGATGATGTTTGTTCAATTGAATGATTATGAATTTGATTGGTTATTTGAATTGCAAGATAAATCATTTTTACAGGTTCTAGACAATCTTGGAGATGGTAATTTCATTATCAGGCTTGAACATAATCAACAGATCACTATCGATGTGCTTGCCACAAGTGATGAAGTAAGATGGTTTGGCAACATTAATCCTGGTTATCGTATTCATCCTTCGATAATCTATGAGTCTAATTATCAAAGTTTGTCTTTGATTCCATCAAATGATTTGGGGTACGGTGGCTATGAAAGTCTTGCTTTATCGCTAACTAATTACGGTGCTACAGACGCTTGGTGTGGCTATACTACCTGTCAAGTAACCGTCGAAAATTCACTCGACTTTGCCAATCTAGTATCTCAAGATGGCAGAATTATCTGGACTGAACCGGTCAGTGAGATGGTGGTCCACAATGCCGTAGCCAGAGCAATTACGGGCGTGGCAAATGTAGATTTGTCAGGGACCTTTACTTTAGATGGCTCGGGGGAAATGTTAGCAATTGCCGATACCGGATTAGACCGAGATCATCCAGACATCAGCGGTAGAGTTGCGGCTGTTTACACGCAATTTGGCTTAGATACTTCGCCCGCAGATACTAATGGCGGTCATGGTACTCACGTGACATTAACCGCAGTTGGCGATGGTTCGGGGGATACTTCCAGCAAAGGAATCGCTCCAAGTGCTGGCGTTACGATGTATGCTCTAGAGCACGACCCAACAGGAGTATTTGGTCGGCAAGGTTCCATTTATGATCTATTATTAGACGCCAAACAAAAGACCGCAAGAATAGCAATTAATGCATGGGGATTAAACGGTAATTTCGGAGAATATACTGCTGATTCAAGATCAGTTGACCAGTTTGTTCATGATGAATCAACATTATTGCCGATATTTTCGGTGGGAGATACAGATGGTCAAGGCAACACGCTAATCACCGCCCCGGCAACAGCTAAGAATGTATTATCAGTTGGGGTAAGTACTACAGGTAGTCTTGGTACCACTCCTGAAGGTTCAGTAGACTCTAATTCCAGAGTAGGTTTTACTCTAGACGGCCGAATCAAACCCGATGTTGTAGCACCTGGGGTAGAAATCTGCTCCGGACGCGCTGAGGAAGCCAAAACGCCAATCGGTTTTGCCTGTGGAACCGGTGTTCATGCTGATGGTGATTCATTATACATGTCTGTTTCAGGTACATCTCAATCAGCATCAGTTGCGGGTGGTCTTGCTGCATTAACCAGAGAGTTTATTCGTGAACAAGTGAATATTGTTTCACCATCAGCATCCTTGATCAAGGCTGCGATGATTAACGGAGCAGAGGATTTAGGGACACCTGACGTGCCAAACCAAAACGAAGGGTGGGGACAATTAAACCTTGAAAACACAGTTATGCCAACAGAAGGCAGCACAATGCTATCAACATATTTTGATGACGGTAAAGTATTGCAACCTTCATTTGGCTTGGTTTACGAACTTGATATGGACCCCTCTCATGGCATTGATATCACTCTAGCATGGAATGACGATGCAGGAAGCGCTAATTCGCCCCAAACAGAGGCAAAACTAGTAAATGATTTGGATTTGTTACTCATTGCACCTAACGGTGATACTTGGCTTGGTAATAATTTTGCATCTGGCTTTTCCGTTACTGGTGGCACAGCTGATACTCTAAATAATGTTGAAAGAATCAGTCTTGCTCCACAAATTGGTTCAACATCAGGCCAATGGCTGGTCCAAATCCTTCATCGTGGAGGTTCAAATCAAGACTTTAGTATTGTTATGACTGCTGATGCAAGTTTAATTTCCAGACCTGATTTAGTGGCGTTTCCAGAATCAATTTATCTTTCGTCAGAAAGCCCTCTACAAAATGATATTTTTTCTTTGAGAGTTTCCTGGATGAATCAGGGCACAGCATCTGCTAGTGGTTTCCACTGGATACTTGAAGACGTTACTGAGGGTTCAATAC
>JAQXFJ010000042.1 GCA_029250385.1 Candidatus Poseidoniaceae archaeon
GAATGAACACTAGCGGTGGCTTACCCGGACTTGGAGGCCTAAGTATGATGTTAGATTCTGGTGCAAAAGAGGAATTTGATGATATAAAGTCAGATGTAAAGACTTCTGAAATGATTTTGCCCGGACTAGATGAGGCTCTAGCTTTTGATGAATTACTAAAACACGTAGAAGACCCTAATTGGGATGTCATCGTCTTTGATACTGCACCCACAGGGCACACTCTTAGATTCCTATCTTTGCCAGAAATTATAGAGGCATGGTCTGGCAGGTTACTTAGATTGATGAGAGTTTCTGGTGGAATTAGGTCAATGTTATTTGGCCGTAAAGAAAGCCAAGAAATGAAACAAGAACTGGAAAAATTCAGAAACCGGGTATTACACGTAAGAAGAGTACTGAGCGACCCTGAACTTACTACTTTCACTCTAGTTACTATTCCAGAAAAAATGGGCGTCAATGAAACAGTAAGAGCTTACAATTCCTTGTTAGAATACAAGTTACCAGTGAATTCCTGCATAGTCAATCGAGTTACACCCGAATTTGATCATCCATTTTTAGCAAAGAGGCGGCAAGCAGAACTTACTAGAATTGAAGAATTGAAAGAACTACTGACAGAGGTAGATGTTACTTCAATGGAATTACTGGATCAAGAAGTGGTTGGTGTTGACAACCTCAGAATTGTGGCTGAAAAGTTATACGGCTCGATTAATCAAGTAGATGAATCACTTGGTCCTCACGAAGTTGGGGAACTTGTCAAACATCAAATACACAGGGGCATGCAAAGAGAATTTACCGATGAATTTGAAGTAATTAGGCTTCATTTTCCCGGTATAAAGCGTGAAGAGCTATCACTTCGCAGTGATGATGGAGTATTGTATGTGGGATTAAACGGCCGTGAGCGCTCTATATCCACAAGTGTCCCAGTTAAGGCAAATCAAGTTGACGCCAAATTAGAAGCAGATGTCCTTAGACTAAACATTCCTCTAATCAAGGAATGAATTGAAAGAGGAAAACCTTGACGGGTCGACATGGCACTCGAAGGTCTCTCACGCGGAATCTTCCGTTCCCTTGGTTTTCTTAAAAACCGTAGGAAACTCGATGAAGAAGAATTGCGTGAGATGACTAGAAGTCTAAGAAGAGCTTTACAAGAGGCTGATTTTAACGTAAGGCAAACCAAAGAAATCGTTGAACGTATGGAATCAAAGTTACGTGAAGAGGAACCAAGGCCTGGTTTGACATTTCAAACACATGCCATGAATATTCTTTACACTGAACTAGTTAGAATTCTTGGTCCTGCCCATGAATTCCAACCTAGAGGTGCTACCCTATTGTTAGTTGGTTTGTATGGTCAAGGTAAAACTACGACTACTGCAAAGTTAGCAGAATGGTATCGTAAAAAGCATGGACTGAGAGTGGCGGTAATAGAAGCCGACGTTCACCGACCAGGTGCATATGCTCAATTATCACAATTGCTAGAAGACAGCACAGTCATTGTTTATGGTGAGCCTGATAATAAAAATGCCTCCGAAATTGTCCGCAACGGTCTAGCAGAATGTGCTTCAGCAGATTTAGTGATTGTCGATACAGCTGGTAGACATCAACTAGACCAAGAATTAGTTGAAGAGTTAGAAAATATTGCATCTCTGACAAGGGCTACGGAAAGATGGTTGGTAATTGATGCCCAAGTTGGCCAAGCAGCAGGACCAGTAGCAGCATCATTCCACCAATTAGCCGGTGTAACTGGAATAGTTGTCACAAAGTTGGACGGTACTGCTAGAGGTGGAGGTGCACTTTCTGCCGTGGCAGCTACAGGTGCACCAATCGTTCATATTGGTGTTGGAGAGAAAGTATCTGATTTAGAAAAATTTGAATCTGACAGATTCATTTCAAGATTATTAGGGATGGGAGACATTCAAGGATTGATTGATCTTGCTCCAGAAGATTTAGATGAAGAAGAAGCAATGAGATTGACTCAACGTATGATGAGTGGTAGATTTACCTTGAATGACATGTATAAGCAAATGGAAATGATGTCTAAAGTAGGCACTATTGACAAGTTGATGTCGTTCTTACCTGGTAATATGCTTGGAGGATTAGGTGGCATGTCTAAATCACAAAAACAAGCCATGCAAGGTAATCTTGATCGTTATCGTACGATCATGGATAGTATGACTGCTTGGGAGAAAAATGAACCAGCCAAAATAAAGGCGGATAGAATCAAGCGTATTGCCCGTGGCTCAGGCGTCCGTGAAAAAGATGTTAGAGAGTTGATTGGACAATGGAACCGTTCTAGAAAGATGATGAAAGGCATGGGCGGCAATAGGAAACTCAACAAACAAATGCGTAAGATGATGAAAGAAGGGGATATGGATATGGATCCATCCTCTTTTGGTATGTAAACTAATCATCTAATGGTGGCAAATCCGGAATATCCTTTGAATTAGCGGAATCTTCTGCTTCTTTGGCCGCCAATGCAGCTGCTTCTTCAGCAAGTTTAGCGGTTTTTTCCGCTAATTTTTGGGCTGATTCTCGCTCAGACATCATTCTAACTTTTTCGATCTCAGCATCGATTTTTGCTTGCTCAGCCAAACGTTCTTGTTCAGCCACTTTTCTTGCTTCTTCTACTTCAGCATCAATTCTTGCTTGCTCAGCCAAACGATCTTCATTTGTGATTCTAATTGCTTCATCAACCATCTGCTGATGTGCTTCTCTTACTACCCTTAATTTTTCATCTTCCTCGAGTTTAATCTTGTCTTGTTCTGCTTTGAGTTCTGCCTCTTTTTCAGCTTTGCTTCTTGCCTCTTCCTCGGCTTTAATCTTGGCCTCTTGTTCCACTTTCATACTCGCCTGTATTTCGGCTTTGATTCTAGCCTCTTCCTCTAACCGAATAGTTTCTTCATGTACTAGCCTAGCATTTGCTTCAGCTTGTAGTTTGGTTGCTTCTTCTAATTTGGCAATTTCTTCAGCTTGTAATCTTGCCTCTTCCTCTAACCGAATTTTTTCTTCGGCTTCCTTTCGAGCATTTTCTTCAGCTAAAATTCTTTGCTGGGCTTCAGCCATTAATCGCTCTTCAACTTCAATTTGAGCCTTAAGTTCTGCTTCGGCTTTTGCTTTTGCTTCAGCATCTGCCTTTCCCTTGGTAATTGCTTCAGCTTTGGCTTTTTGTTCAGCCTCTTTTCTTAGTCTTACTTTAATGGCCAATTCCTGTCTGAGCTGTTCCTCCTCTTCCAATCGTTTGGTTAACCCAAATCTGTCCATTATTATGTTATAGATTGCAGTATAATCTTCATCGGTTAACTCCAAAACTTCTAACCTTGTTTCTAGCAGAAGTTGTCCAACTTCAGATTCATTAAATAAGCCCGTATGATTATTCATTTTCACCCTGAGATTTTGGTAAAAATTACGTTGTGCAGGAACTATTTGTCCATCTGCAGTGATGAAGTTTTGGACCTCTGTCAAAATCTCAGTTAATTTTAGTAGTTCAGTCATTTTTCACCCTCAACCCATGCTCAATATGTCTTTGCCAATATCACTCTACGCTTAGTCATTTTGCCGGTCATATGACATGGTACTTCCGTGACATAATCATCTGTTGCATCGCCTAAGAATGTCAAACCAGTTGCTTTTTCAATGATTTCAGCGTGGGCATCAGTACCTTCAAACGGTATTTGGTAAATCTTACCATCTTGGATTTCCCCACTCATCGACCAGGTCCCGTTTTCTTCAGAGAATTGAGGTAGTTCATTGATTACTCCATCCATGTGGGCTGCTGAACGTTTTCTAAGTTCATTAGATATTTCAGATAATTTTTCTCGGCACAATTCGGCAATATTATCCATTGCGAGCGGTTCTTTTCCACCAGTCCTTAAAGCGGCAAATGCTGTTCCTTGGGCGATGTCTCTGGGTCCAATATCTAACCTAAGAGGGACACCTTTTATCTCCCAATCATAATATTTTTGACCGGCATGAATATCCCTTGAATCAACCTTTACCCTCAGTCCAGAATCACGTAATAGAATTGCGATTTTATTGGCTTCTCCGATAGTATCTACTTCTGAGTTTTTCCTTATCATTGGGCATATTACTACTTGGAATGGGGCTACATCTGGTGGCATAATCAAACCATTTTCATCACCATGCATCCCAACTATTGCCCCTAGTAACCTTTCAGACATTCCGTAAGTTGTTTGATGACAATATTCTTGTTTTGCCTCCTTGTTTTCATATGTTATATCGAATGCTTTTGCCCATTGGTCTCTATAATGGTGACATGAAGCAACTTGTAGTGTTCTTCCATTGGGCATTATAGCGTCAATTCCAATGGTATACCAAGCGCCAGGGAATGTATCCCAAATTGGCCGTTTTGCTTTTATAATTGGTAAACATAATTTATGCATCAAATTATCAACGATTTCTAAATCCTCAGCAATTTGTCTTGTTGCACAATCTTCGTCTGCATGAGCGGTATGGGCTTCAAAGAAATGTATTTCTCTTACTCGAATAAAAGATCGTGTTTGTTTTGTTTCATACCTAAATGTATTAACCATTTGATATATTTTCATTGGCAAATCTTTGTGAGACCTTATCCATAAGGGAAACATGGTATACATTGCAGTTTCCGATGTTGGCCTTAGGAACATAGGCATATCTAGCTCATTCTCACCTGCATGTTTTACCCAATAGACCTCTTTCTTGAAGCCACCTTCTTCTTCTTCATCACGGAGTTCGTCTGGGTCCACACCCTCTTCCCGAGCACGTTTTAGTTTAGCGACAAGACTATTTTCTTTGTCAAGTAAATTTTCTGGAATTAATAGGGGGAAATTTACTTCTTCATGTTCTGTACGTTCCATTTCGTGATGAGTTAAACTATCAATTAGTTTCATTGTTTTCCAGCCGTAGGGTCGCCATACGTCCATTCCTTTTATTGGATAACGCTTGTCAACTAAGTCTGAGGCTTCGACTATAAACGGGTACCATTCGTTGAAATTATCAACTTTTGATGGTATTCCTCGCTTCGCCTTAGCAGGACCTTTGCTCATAGTGTTAAGTCGGTGGTTTATCACTCATGAAGATGTTGATTCATCACGGCTAGATTTTCTTGTTATCCCATAGATGGCAACTATTGCGGCAAGACACCATACAACTTCAAGAATAAAAAATGCCCACTCCTCAACTAAGAATGCTCTAATGCCCAATAATCCAGATCCAGTTGCCATCATCAAAAGATATATCCCATTTTTACTATCAATTATGTTTCTTGTTTCTAGAATAAAGGCTCCAAGAATTAACAGCATTCCGCCATAGGCTATAGCTTCGGATAAAAGTCCATTAGGTGACATTTTAATCACTTTCTTTTGAGGGCCAAAATAATTAAGCCAATCAGCCCAATAAGTGCTACTAAGTCAGGTATTCCGATTCCGCCTGCTTCGCCTCCAATACCACTCATGTCATCTGAAGTTAAAGAATAAGACCAACCGTCAGATTCGTTGAATTTATAGAAATCCATGAGGTTAATTCTGGTTTGACCGTCTCCTCGACATGAGCCAATTTCACATGATGAATCAAACAATGAGGAAAACATACCAAATAAGTTTAACAAAACAAATAATAATCCCGAGATAGATAATATTGCAAGAGGGGATAGTTTAGACTTTTTACTAGGTAATATAGGCATGGCCAAGTGT
>JAQXFJ010000044.1 GCA_029250385.1 Candidatus Poseidoniaceae archaeon
CAAACTGGGCTAAAGCGACAATGGAAACCATATCAATGCTTTCTGGAACTGGAATATCTCTAGCCCATGTTGGTGGGGGCACTAATGCAGAAAAAAACCAATTACAAATTCATGCAGAAAATAATTCAGTAGAATTATGGATTGCCCCCAAACTCTCATCTATTGAATTAGCGAAACTAATGTTTGACGCACTTGCCATAGTTAGTATGGCCCACAAAGAACCATTCGGTCTAACTCCAATAGAGGCATTTTCAATCGGAACACCTGCTATATTTGTTGATGAAGGGGGCTTTAGAGATACAATAGTTGATGGGAAGTGTGGTAGACTTATTCCGAGAGACAGTATTAGAGAATGGCACGCAGCATTAAACCAGGCACGCGACCCAGAAAACCGGAAGAATTGGTCTAATTTTGGCCGGGATAGAATATTAGAACTAAAATTATCACCAAAACAACAAGCAGAAAAGATTCACAAGATTCTACAAAGTTAAGATGGTGGTACTGGTGGTAACTGACCATTAGCCAAAGCTTCCTTCACAATTTTAACATCACTATCAACCATTATGTTGACAAGTTGCTCAAAACTTGTTGTAGGTGTCCAACCTAATTTTTCCGCAGCAAGAGAGTAATCTCCTATCAATAAATCGACTTCAGCGGGTCTGAAAAACTTAGGATTAGTTTTCACTCTAGTAACACTATTTTGGTCTACGGCAATAGTATCAACTCCCTCCCCTGTCCAAGTTAATGTCATACCAACTCTTTTGAATGCTAAACCGATCATATCTTGAACGCTATTTGTTTCACCAGTAGCTATCACAAAATCTTCAGGTTCATCTTGCTGCAACATACGCCACTGCATTTCTACATAATCACCAGCAAACCCCCAATCACGTTTTGCTTTAACATTACCAATTGATAAAAATTCATCTAAACCCTCTGCAATTCTTGCGGCGGTCATAGTTACCTTTCTAGTAACAAATTCAAGTCCACGTCGCGGGCTTTCATGGTTAAATAGAATTCCAGTGCAGGCAAATAATCCATATGATTCACGATAGTTTCGAGTAATATCGTAAGCAAATACTTTGGCACATCCATAGGGACTTCTTGGGTAGAATGGAGTTAATTCATTTTGTGGAATTTCCCTTACATCACCAAATTGTTCAGATGACCCCGCTTGATAAAATTTACAATCCGGTTTTACCAATTTAATCGCTTCTAGACATCGCAGTGCACCAAGACCAGTGACATCAGCAGTCATAGTTGGCGATCTCCAAGATTCTGGAACAAACGATTGAGCGCCTAAATTATAAAATTCATCAGGTTGAATTTCCTTTACTGCATTATCGATGCTTGACTGGTCTGTCAAATCGCCATTAACTAAGTGAAAACATTCATTTTGCATTAAGTGATTAATCAAATTACGTCCTTGAGTAGGTTGACTAGTTCTTCTAACCAGTCCAAATACTTGGTAACCCTTTGCCAATAACAATTCTGCTAGGTATGAACCATC
>JAQXFJ010000086.1 GCA_029250385.1 Candidatus Poseidoniaceae archaeon
ACAGAGATATGGGGCCAAAAGTTCGTTACCTTGGACCCGATGTCCCTAGTGAAGAATTAATCTGGCAAGACCCGGTGACTGCTGGTTCAACATCTTACGATGTAAATGCGGTAAAAGAAGCAATCAAAGGATGCGGACTTAGTGTTACCCAAATGGTTGAGACTGCATGGGCTAGCGCATCCACTTTTAGAGGATCAGATATGCGTGGTGGCGCCAATGGTGCAAGGATTAGACTATCGCCTCAGAAGGATTGGGAAGCAAATAAACCAGATCAATTATCTAGTGTTCTATCAACTCTTAGTGGAATTTCTGAATCTCATGGAGTGAGTTTAGCTGACGTTATTGTTCTGGCTGGTAATGTTGGAGTCGAAATGGCAAGTGGAATGGAAGTTACTTTCCATCCAGGTCGGGGGGACGCAACTGAAGAGCAGACTGACGGGGCATCTTTCTCCGTTATGGAACCGTTAGCAGATGGTTTTAGAAATTTCTTGAAGACTAATTATGCAGTTACTCCTGAAGAAATGATGTTGGATAAAGCCCAATTATTAGGCTTGACTGCTCCTGAAATGACTGCTCTAGTGGGTGGATTGAGAACCTTAGGAGTAAGTTCTGATGACCGAGGGCTATTCTCAAGTGATAACAGTAATTTATCTAATGACTTCTTCCCAACTTTACTAGATATGAGTGTTAAATGGACACCTACTGGAAGTAACTCATATGATGGTATTGACCGAGCATCGGGAGAAGTACTACGCCGGGCCTCAAGAACAGATCTAGTGTTTGGTAGCAACTCACAACTAAGAGCAATTGCCGAGGTATATGCTCAAGATGATAATGCTGAGAAATTCAAATCTGATTTTATCTCAGTTTGGACAAAGGTAATGAATGCTGATAGATTTGACTTAGCCTAATTTTTTCAAGGTTGGATTGATATGTACCCACTAAGAAATAAGCGGGTTACTCGACAAAGGCAGCTAGTCTATGACTGTGTAATTGATAGAAAAGACCATCCATCGGCAAATGAGGTATTCGCTGATTTGCAGAGCTCTGGTATAGGTCTTGCGACGGTTTATCGACAGTTATCTGCGATGGTTGATGAAGGGATTCTAAAGTCGTTTGAGCATTCAGGCCAAATAAGATACGACCCTTTAGTCACTCCACACGCTCATCTTGTCTGCACCGTGTGTGATAAGATATGGGATGTTGATTTACCTGAAGATATTTTGTTAATGACTCCAAATGTTTCTAATGTCGATGTAGAAAGATTAGAATTGACTTGGAAAGGTATCTGTCAGGCATGCAAATAACCTTTAACGGATGTACTTGTTATGAAAACTGCAGTAATCACTGGGGCAAGCCGCGGTATTGGTTCGGAATTTGTCGTTAGGTTATTGGATAACGGATGGCGCGTATATGCTGGTTTTAGAAAAGAAATGCATCGTTTGGATTTGATTGAGGATGAAAACCTAATTGTTGGCCAATTAGATGTGACTGATAATGATTCTATTGAGGTATTTGCTAGTAATATCAATCACCCGGTTGATTTGTTGATTAATAATGCTGGCGTCCCTGATGGTCGTTGGCGCAATATCAAAGAAATTGATGATCAGTGGGCTCTTGATGTAATTAATATTAACTCTCTTGGCCCAGTTAGATTAGTACGTTCATTATACGATAAAATGAGTGGTGAAAATCTTTCTACGGTTGTTATGATTAGTAGTTTGATGGGGTCAATTGATGATTGTCATTCGGGAAGGTCTTATGCTTACCGTGCCTCTAAGACTGCACTAAATATGTTCACGGTTGCTATGAAAAAAGAAGCTTTAGAAGATAATATTTCGTTCTTGATACTGCACCCTGGATGGGTAAAAACAAGAATGGGTGGCGAAAATGCTCCTGTTGAAATGGATACTAGTGTTGATGGTATGATGGAACTCATAGAGCAGCATAATCTAGAAGATTCTGGCCGTTTTGTTCAATATGATGGTGTTGATTTGCCTTGGTGAGTGAGGTTATACCACAACTCACTTTAGTGATTAAATCAAGGGCGCAAGATGTTATTGAGAATGTGGTTGAAGAAGATAATAATTTGATTCAAACACTTTCGATGTTGTGCGCTTTTTACACTGTTGATGATATGTGTTCATTTCTTTACTCTGAAAAATTTCAATCTATGAATCATAAACTGTATGAGTTGGTTTTTGAAATGGGGCTTTATTCTGACCATCAAATAACCTTAGATATTATTCCACGGGGAAAGAAAATGACTGTTTGTGATTCAAAAAACACATTATGTGAATCTCACCAATCGCTAAAAGAGGTTATTTCAGCCTGGTTGGTTGAGGTAACTGGTTAGAAAAATAATGAGCAGCAGGTAAGGGACCCATCTGCAGCTCTTATTTCACTAAAATCTAAGATAATTGTTTCCAGATTTAAGTCGTTTAGTGTTTGAAGTACTGTTGGATAGCCTTTAGCAACAATTACTTTGTTACCCGGTAGACCAATTGTATTGCACCCATAGGTTTCTTCTTCAGGCATCCAAATGACTCGAGAATTTTCTGGTAGTTCACCAAATGCATCTTTTGGTAGATATCCCTCTGGAGCGAGAATTATTTCATCGGTTGGGGTTGATGCTATACTAGTTAGGTGAAGTGCTTTATCTGGAATATCAATTACTCTGAGTTCATGTCCTAAGTGAGAAAGTAAATCTCTTAGTTCCTCGATTCCCAAATCATTAGTTCTAGTAGAGCGCCCGACAAAAAAGATATCGCCTAAACGAAGTATGTCGCCCCCATCCATCCTAGCATCTCCGCTCATGCGGCAGATTTGTGCTCCACCCATTTGACTGACTAAAAAATTAGCAATGGGTGGCTGTTCAGCAACTCTTGATGGGTGACCTGGGACTGGGAGTAAGACATGCCCGTCGACAATTACTGCTTGGTCTTCAACAAACAAGCAATCCGGGTGTTTGTGATCTGCCTCAAGCATTGTTACTGATACTCCGCATGACTCTAATGCTTCACGGTATTGTTGGTGTTGAATACGTGCTAAATCGATGTCTTGTGGCCCACTACCGAAGAATTTAGCTAAAGCGGATTTATATGAATTAGGAATGGCACGGACAAGAGCCCGGGGTTTCTGGTCCAAACGAACCGTTGCCATAATGAAATCCCGAAGTTGTCCCCTCTTAATGCTTAGCCCAATAATGGAAACTCATTTCCAGATAGTGGAAAATGTTCGTTTTTTAAGGTTTTTCGGCTTCTTCGACCAAAGTTAATATATCTTCTTTGACCAAATCAATGATCCAATCAAAGTCGCCCCACCATATTCTTTGATTACCTTCATGGTCAATCAAGACGGTCCCTGTGGAATGATCTATGTTGTAATCTGTTGCTGAGGGGTGGTGTCTTCCTGAGGTGTTGGTTGCGGATTGGTTTTCTTCGATTTTAAAGCCAACTCCAAAGTCAGCCCACACCTTATTCAAAGTCTTCATCTCTTCCGAGTTTACATCGGTATTTGACACAGTTAAGTGAGTCCAATTCGATTTGGTTCGTGTTTTCCATTCCTCCATTATAGAGGTATTATCGCGCCATGGGTCGACTGTTATAGTGATGAATTCGGTTATTTCTTGTTGTGATTCATTTAGGCTTTCAGAAATATATCTCATATTGTAGGTTACTATCGGGCAAATATCGTAGCAGTTAGTAAATAAAAAGGCAATTACTGTTACCTTACCATCTGTGTTGTTTTTAAAATTATAAGTTTCATTATCGCTTGTTAGTAAATTAAAATCATCGGTTAATTTTACTGGGCTGACTAAATCACCGTGAAACTTTGATTCGTATTCTTCACTAGACCCACCGAGGCAACCTGATGAAAACATCAACAGACAAACCAGTAAAGCAAGGGGTTTTTTCTGCATTTTTATCCCTCAGACAGTGGTCCCCAAATATGGTATGTCAATATCTAATTGCATCACGTATAATCCAGTGGAAATACAGGAGGCATAAGTGATACCATTATGATGTTCTACAGCCCATAAAAACGGCACCCAAGAGAACTCATAGAAATCTGATTCCAAAATTACTCCATCATCACCGTGAGGAAGATACCATGCTACTGTTGCTTCAGCATAGGTGGCAAATTTATCATCTGGATCGGTTGGAGAGACGAGTGTTTCGATGTCTAATACCCAAAGACCCGCATGATAGTGTGATATGTATAGCCGTCCGTCCCAGCCACCGCCGTGGCTTTGGTCGGTGTTATCATCGGTTTCAAAATATGCACTGTCAAGATTGTGTGGTGAAAATAGTAGCCACTCATCTCCATCAGGATTGATTGGGCAGTCTGCACCATAACAGTGATCTTCAGCCCATGGAATTTCCCAGTCCCGGACAAGTTTCGGTTCAAATCTTAATTGCCCGTCAATCATCGTGTAATCGGTTGTGTCTAATAGGTAGATTATCCCTGTACCAACTGAAGTTGAAAGAACTTCAACTGCAGCGGTAGTCAAGTGAACTGGTTCATCTGAGTAGCCGACGTGGGATAAATCTAACATTTCTGGATAAGGTTCAGCGTAGTGGATATAGGAAACTCTTCCACCGTTTTCATTACCAGTTGTTCCACTGTCTGGTTGGCCGTCTTCATCTAAATCTAGGAAGTCCATCCACATACCAACCTCTTCGGCTCGCCAACGACATTGTACTGGGTTGCCAAAACCAGTCTTACACAGAGTGGCGTGAACGGTATATTCTTCTGGTGAGTTCACTGGATGAGGGACGTCTGTTACGTCGGCAATTCTCAAACCTGCTTCCCAATAACTTCCGTAGATGAATGTGCGGCCGTATCTTGGATCGGTTTGATCTTCACCTGGCCATAGTTGAACAGTCATATCGTGAATGTAAATCCAGCCACCTCGAGTATGTTCCCAAGCGACTTCATATTCTCCAACTTTAATAATTGTATGACCTTGTCCAGAACCGGGTACTCCAGGGAGGTTTCTGGCTGCTGAACCATCAAGATTCATATGAGCAATGGTAACGCCACCACAAGCTTCGTCGATTGCATCATTACAGGCTTCATAATCAGGGTTTGCCACGAATAGATACCACTCACCGTCAATCATGTGAGTGTATAGATTGTGTGGCCCGCTTGGATGGTCTACGTCATACCAAGAATCAATATATGTTGGATTTGTTTTGTCAGTTACGTCAATTAAAGTGACTGATACTTGGGCTGGGTCACTCCATTCTCCAACATTTGGATCTGCATAGCCTGGATCGATTAGTTGGTTTTGCTGAACAATATATTCCCTACCATTATATTCAATATATTTGACGTCCAGAACTTGAGTGTTTGGATCAACATATTTTCCGACAACTGTGGTGTTGTTGGGATCTGTTACGTCAACAATATGCATGTCATTCCAACCGGCTAAATACGCATATGTTTCACCATCTGGAGTTGTAGCAACTTGCACTTCCGCATTTCCGTTAGTAGTTAATGGATTAAAGTCTAGTTGCTCAATATTATCAGTACCAACCATATGTTGGGATGCATCGGAGTGGTCGTGCCCTTCGTTTTGGAGCAATGGGTCTTCACTATCAAAAATGACTGAATTTATTTGATTATCTGTGGCTTCTTCGCCCGAAAAAACATACATTGCGCTAGAAACCATCAAGAGTACTAGAAAGAAGGTGAGTGCTATCTCCTTGCCCCGCATGTTAATGCCGATACTAATGCCCGTTTTGACTTTATGTGATGGTGGTTTAGCCTAAAATAGCGGGGAACTGATATGCGAAGAGTGGGGTTGTTGGTTGTAATGATAATGATGATGCCTTGTTTGGCCGTTCAAGCGCATACTCCAAACGTCATGATGAGTATTTTGAAAGAAGAGGGCCCAGTTCCAGAGGATGTTGTTGAAACAGCCGGCCTTGTCGAAGGTGATGGTATCAAGTTCAAAGTAGGTGATTCTAGTAATAATACTAGTATGAGAGTTAGTATTGATATTGATAGTAATGGAATGTTTAATGATAGTATTGATTTTATTTCCCCTTGGATGGTTTTTGATTGTGCTTATGATGAAAATGGCACATTATTAGATGAAAATTGTTCGGAATCTGTAGTGTTTTATTTCAATGGCACAAATGAGTCTGGGATATATAATTATCAATTAGAAAGAATGGTTAATAGCAACCATACAAATGTTTGGATAAATTCTATTTTTGTTGGAATAGATATTCATGAAGAAGGGGGATTACCAAGTGTTGGAGACTGTTTTGGTGCTGGGTGTGAAGATGATGTTATCCAGTCAAGTGAAAGTGCGGATGATGGATATGAAAAATATATTCCGCTGTTGATGGTTGTTTCTGCGGTTGGATTACTTGGTGTCGCTATTAGTATGATTACTGAAGAGAAAGATGATGAAGCGGCAATTAAAATTGTTGATGAATCTAAAAAAGACTATGTTGAAAATGAAAAAGTAGTGAATATAACCATTAATGATTCAGTTAAAATGGGGAATTTATCCTTAAGTGAAGATGAGTAACTATAATGTGTAGTAGAAGTCTTAATTGACTAAGCATTTATCGAAAGCACATGCACGAACTAATCTACTTTGAATCGCCTGGATATGCTGAGCCCACTAGACTTTGTTTGGAGTTGTCTGGCCTACCATGGAAAAATACCACAGTTGAATGGGATGGATATCAGGAGTTGAAAAATAACGGGGAGTTACCATGGGGTTACTTGCCGGTATTGAAAACTCCTAGTGGAACAATCGCTGAATCTGGGGCGTTAATGCGCTATGCTGCATCAATAGCTGGATTAGAGCCTGAAGATCTTTACATGAGAGGAAAGGTTGATGAAATTATCGAGTTGATTAATGGATGGCGTGTGCACTTTACCCCAACTTTTTACATTGATGATGTTGATGAAAAGGCTGCTGCGAGAAAGGCTTTGTTTGCTGAAGGTGGTAAAATTGATTTGGGGTTAAGAGACTTGGAGTCGTTGATTAAGTCTTCAACAACGGGTTGGGTTGCCAACACCGATAATATTAGTCTGGCAGATGTCAAGGCTTTCCTCAATACTTTCATGATGTTTTCTGGACAGTTTGACGGTATTGATGCTGAAATGATTAAACCATATCCGGTGCTTCTTGAATATCACAGTTATGTTGCTAATGAGCCTAGAATAAAATCATACTATGACAGAGATGATGATTTGCGTTGGGTATTCAAACCGGGTGCCTTCGATAATAATTGAACGGTTATGGCCTAGCCTTCAATAACTGGGCACATCTCATCTTGGTCACAATAAATTATCGAATTGGCCCATAGATATTTATTTCTAATTTTCTTCTCCCGCTTATTCTTGCAATATATTCTAGTTGCTACAACAATCATATTCTCAATTATATATTGTCTATGGTACTAGATAAATCAATTGATTGATTTGTTAGCAAATGACCGATGGGTTGAGAAATAGGATAGAATAGCGATGGTTATGTTGGGAAGGAGTTCGTCTCGGGCTGTGCTTCTTGTTTTGTTAATGTTTAGTGCCGCGTTCTCTGGTTGTTTTGGAGAAAATGAGAGCACGAAGGTGAGCTCTTCGGAAGATGTTGTAGTTACTCCAGAAATTTTAGTAGGGGGTGTTTTTCAAGGCGTTACTATAGCTGCCCAGAAAGATCTTTCAGCTTTTATTCCATATTTAATTATGAATAAAGATACGGGTTTCGTACAAAATTCAACGGTTGTTGATTTGTCTGCTGGTGAGTCTGTTTTGCTGAGTGTACTTGCCCCGCCAAGAGCTGATATGGCTGTAATATTGATTGGCGAGTATGGCAGAGATAGTTGGCCGGTTCGTTCTGTTGATGAGTCTTGGAAAACTTGGTACCAACGTGGTGGAGAAGAGATGAAAGATAACCCTGGTGTCACTAGAATTGCTGGATCAAATAGATCTATTGATACTGTAGTCAATACAAATTCTAGCGTTGGCCCGGCTGTTGTAGTGAAACTACCTATCGAGCGACAAATGGCAGCCGCATATAGTGAGGCAGATGGTGGTAGACATTCTACTGGTGTTGTCGATGGACGTACTACTTTCAACTATCTCAGTTTAATGTCTGATGAAAGTAACGATATTACAGATTTAGCAGATGGGGCTAATGGCTACCTTGATAGGTGGGCTGGACAAGGTAATGCGGCATACGAAGATGCTGCACAATATCTCATACAAACATTGGAAAGTTTTGGTTTGGAAGTAATAACTCAGAGATTTGTCTACGATTCACTTATGACTGGGGCACAGAATCCAGAAGCATACAACATATGTGGATACAGGTTTGGAACTGTTGACCCAGATAAGTGGATGGTTTTCGGGGCCCATTTTGATATTGCTCCACCAGTAAATGGTGGTATGCTTGACCCACATATATTTGGTAGAACATACGGTACTAGAGTTGGTGCTTATGATAATACAGCAGGAACCAGTATGGTTTTGACTGTCGCTGAAGCAATGGCTACATATGATACTAGGAATACTATGGTTTTCTGTCTATGGTCTGGTGAGGAAGGAGGAAAGCGCGGTAGTGATTTCTGGACCGATTATTGGGTTAAGGAAGATAATCCTGATGTTGAAGTTACTAATTATGTCAATCTAGACATGGCAGGAGTAAACTGGCCTGGTGGCGGCGGTGCGCCGTGTGGTAACGGACATGGTGGGGGAGATGGAAATTGTGATCCTGAACCTGAAATAGACCCTGATGGTTATCCTAAAGACTCTGAGGTATGGCCAATGAGAGTGTATATCGGACCTAGTTTAGATCATGATGTGATGAATCAGCCAGAAATGGTTGGATTAGCTATGTGGATTGGTTCTGATGCTATTGGTGTTGAGGAACAAATGTCGCCGTTAATTGGTGAGGGTTATGATGCTACGACGTGGAAGGTGGATGATTGGGTGGATAAAGATCGGCCTGAAATTATTGTTTATGAAGATACAACGGCAAGATCTGATCACGCAACATTCCAAGATAACTTAGGTACTGTTACTATGGGTTTTGGTGGGTTGGTTGATGGTTATTGGTGTTATCACCAAACCTGCGACACAATAGATGAAATGATTGATTGGATGGATACCACTGGTAAGGATTACGGAGAAGAGCAAAGTGGGACAAGTAACCTAGTTGATGCTCTTGACACGATTACTTGGTGGGCAACATATTCATTCTTCCATTTAGATGA
>JAQXFJ010000093.1 GCA_029250385.1 Candidatus Poseidoniaceae archaeon
GTCTTAATGGTGCTACTAAGGCACTAGAAAATGACTTAGAAATCAAATCGGTAACATTCATTACTGACCTTGGAGAATTACCTGCTGATGAATATTATTTGCCAGCAGGACAAGTAATCGATATTTCTATCGATGTGGGATTTGAAGGTCTTGACGGTATAGATTCTTTTGCTCCAGGCGACGCTTTGCTGAGCTTATACCACGGTTCAACTGAAATTGCTAATACTACTTCTTTGGATGAGGATAAATGGAATTTGACCGATGTAGTACCATTCACCAACGGCGTGTTGGATTGGAAAATAGAAGTTAGCCCGCTTACTGGCGCTGGGGTTACTGAAGACGGCTTGTTTGAAAGGTCATTCTTTGCAGATTCAGTTGTCCCTTCAGTCTATTGGTCAAGTATTGCAGCATACGACCACCGTGTTCCTTCTTCGAGCCAAACTATCCAAGTTCAAATCACCGATCAACCAGTATTGCCTTCCAACATTGAAGCTATGGTTTGGCGTGAATGGATTAACGATTATGACATGAACGGCCAACCAAGTCCAGATGAATATTCATCTTTTTCTTCGGTATTACTGCCCAATGACCTAACTGCATTTGTTGGACAATATACTATTTTGCTAGATGATAGCGGTGGTGCAATTGGCGATAAAGTAGCAGTATATATGACTGGTAACGATGCTGCAGGCCATCCATTAGAGGATAACGGTACTGGTGAGGAAGGCGATCATTTGTTCATGTACCAACTAAAAGCAGACGGTCCTCCGAATATTCCAACAGCTGCTTTTTCATGGGATGGAGGCAGACAAACCTGGCTCCACCCAATGATTGAATACGAATTTGACGTCATGATGTCAGAACCGAATGGTGGCTCAGACTTGTCTAATGTCGAAGTACAACTCGCATCTCAACAAAACAGTGACCCCTTGCCAATATCTTGGGACTTTATTACCGGTAATTGTACTACGACAAGCCCTCATCTGGTGATTGATGATTGTGATATGATTGGCCAGAACGGACCTGCTGGGCCATATGAAATTGATTTGACATTGAATGTTAAGTTCCATTTATTATGGACCATTCCTGATTTGGGTGATACCAAACGTGAACCCAAATTAATCGTTATGGACCGTGCAGGCAACACTGACCAACAAGCATTCCCCACCCTACGTTGGCGATCTTCTGGCGATATGTACATTCCAGATGAAACAATTCAATTATTCATCAATCAAGGCACAGTAGTGGATGATGGGGCAAGAATTGCCCCTAGCAGTTCGTTTGAAGTCTCAGGTGATGTCTTATTCAGTGAAACGAACACTCGTCCTGATTTTGATTGTCCGGTCACCGTGATGTTTGATGGTGTCTCTTATCCAGTGACTGCACTTGATGGTGCATGGACAGCAGTCGTTACGGCGTCGGAATCCTCGGGTAAGAAGGCCTTGACTTGGGGAGTAGATTGTTACTCTGGTCAAGGTGATGACGTAACCGATGAGTCAAATAATCGGTGGATATTAGTTGATGGGACAGGTCCAAATCCAGTTGAAGTAATCAATCCTAGACCAAATACAATTCTCGATACTGATGTGTATGAAGTAAGAGTAGCAATTGATGAAGAGGGGGGTCTAGACATAGATTCACTGCAACTTGAGTGGTGGGTCGAGGATGCGCTTACCGGAGATAGACTGTCTACAGGATTCGAGACAATGACTCTTGAAGGAACCGATGTTTCAGGTACTCAATTAGAGGTCTATGGAGAAATCGACCTGTCTGGAATTACCGACACTATGATTCAAAATCGACTAATCTTATTCATCAAAATAAACGGTAGAGACCTTGCAGATAATTCATTTCAAGGAATGAATGGAGCGCCTCCAGGCAGCGAAATTGCGCAATGGGACTTAGAATGGTTAAGGCCAGAATTTAACATTGGTCCCTTAGATATCTCATATACTAGATTAATAATTGAGGTTGGCCAATCAACTTCGGTTCAAGCGCTAGT
>JAQXFJ010000136.1 GCA_029250385.1 Candidatus Poseidoniaceae archaeon
GTCTCGTGGCCAGGTGCATCGACGAATGAGACTACTCTTTGCAATTCATTAGGGGAATCTTTCTTACCTTCAGGGTGCTTTCCAGTGGCGTAATAAGTGCCATCGTTAGTTTTGTAAAATGCAGTATCGGCATATCCTAGTTTAATTGATATGCCTCTTTTCCTCTCTTCGGAATGAGTATCTGTCCAAACTCCTGAAAGAGCTTTTGTTAAAGTGGTTTTACCGTGATCTACGTGACCAACTAGTCCAATGTTTACAGTTGGCTGCTCGGGAAGTTTTCTCGCCATTCCCGTCAACCCCTACTACGAAAACCCTCTCGGGATTCACTCCGATGTTTCCTCGCTTTCAGATGCAAGAATGTCTGATAGTGCTTTCTTGCCAGACTCGATAACTTTGAGGTTAACTTGTCTTGTATCTTGTGTAATAGTATTGCCACGGAAGTTTCTACGCATTCTTAGGCCATTTGGTTTGTAGCGGAATCGCTTTTTTTCTCCGCCCTTGTTCTTGAACACTAAACTATGCCCTTTGAAACCAGTTGAAGCTGTGACTAGGATTGATTGGCGTGAGCCGCCTTCTAAGTCTCTTCTAAGAGGAGTCCCAGTTTTATCTGACCCACCA
This sequence comes from Candidatus Poseidoniaceae archaeon, assembly GCA_029250385.1. Taxonomy (GTDB): domain Archaea; phylum Thermoplasmatota; class Poseidoniia; order Poseidoniales; family Poseidoniaceae; genus MGIIa-L1. Next base: position 619 of record JAQXFJ010000136.1, read on the forward strand.
GTAATTTGAAGTTTGTAGCCGGAAAGAGTTTGGTCTCCTTCTCCGACGAAAATACCATCAACGACATCACCAATTTTCTTACCGAGTAATTGTGAATGATTATTACCACTTATTTTCAGTGAATAGGCTCTGCCGTTACTCTTTGGGTTTGTGTCATTTACGACAGCAACGAGTTCTCCTTGTTGACCTGTAGCCATATTAACGCCTCTAAGACAGGTTGCCGAACAGTGACCTGTATTTATGCTCACCGCATAAAACATTGAGTCACAGAAGCCGTCACAATTCCTTTTTTACCAACATTTCTAATCTTTTAGCAATGTCACTGGGTAAGAAATGAGGCATTGAAAGATGGGTTGTTCTTCCCCTTCCGCCGATAACTGTAGATATCCTGGTGACGATTAGTTGACGCTTCTCGAGTTCCTTGAGATATTTCCACAATGTAGTGTGACTCTTCATTTTTTGATCATATTCCTCACAAACTACGGCGTATAGGTTTTCTACGTCCCCCGTAGTCATAGAACTCTCTTTCCTAAGTCTTCGACAGATGGCTAACAGGACTAGCATTGCATGAGGTTGAAGATTTTCTAGAGAATCAATTTCACTAACAATATCAACTGAGAGTTCTTTGTCTTTTGAGTGCACATCATCTGCACTAATTTCCCTAAGTGTATGATCATCTTGTCTTATTTCACAAGCCTCAGCTGCAGCTTTTAGTAACTCAATTGCCAATCTTGCATCACCTATTGGTGCAGATTTTTGTGCGATTAATCTAACAATATCATTTGAGCATGAACCTTTTGTTAAAGCTAAATCTGCTCTCTGTTTACTAATTTTATACAATTCTTCTTCATTGTAAGATGGAATTTGAATTAAGTTAGTCTTACCCATCCTTGATAGTACTGCGGTCTCTAAAACATCGATAATTTGTTCCTGACTTATTAAGATAAGAGAAAGGGTGCCTTTTCCTTCTTGGTCTTCATCAATTCGTAGTAGTTGGTAAAGAATATCATCACCAGATCTCCTCAACATATGATCAACCTCGTCTAATATCACAATTAGATGGGCAGAATTCCGCCTAGTTAGTTTCCTTAAACTGAGTAATAACTCTCCCATAGATAGTCCTCTGTCAGGATGACCAGGGTCTATGGCATGCAGTATCCGTTGAACAACTCTAGTGCTAGTTGAGGCGTTGCGGCAGTTGACATGGGCGATACGAATTTCCCTTCTACTGGCTAAGTGTCGTTTAAGATCACGGCAGAAGGTTTTCACTAAAACTGTTTTACCACTTCCTACTGGCCCGGAAATCACAGCCCTGCAACTAGTTTCTGGCCGGTCTATAGAAGAGAATCTAGCGGCCAACTTATTTTGAAATTCTTCTCTCCCGACAATGTTCTCAGGTACGTAGTCAAAATCCAAAGGTCCTGGGTCTTGGATTACGTAACCGGCACCAATTCGGTCTAGATAGCCACTCATAACATCGGAAGGGTTACGTCAATCGTTATTGAATATACGCTTTATCAATGAGTAATAATGGATATTTTGACAGTCAAGGTATTTCATCAAACATATATCCTGTTTCCCATTTCTTCTCGCCTAGAGCGACTTCTAATTCAAACGGAGTAATCAGAGGTTTTCGGTATCTCACCGCATCATCAATGGCAATCCTCGGGCATGCAGTGTTGACAAATGCGTCAACAGGATAAAAATCAATTAGGTCGGGTCCTATGTGCTCGAGTGCTAACAAGTAACCCTTTTTGCCATGCTTTTCTAATAATCTTTTCATTCTCAAAGCAAGTGTTCTTCTCATTTGTCCTGGCTTTTCACCAATCAGTATGCCAAAAGACTGACAGTCTTGGCTAGACATTATCAAGCCAAACCTTTGCCTGAGTATTCGTTCGATCCGTTCAAAAGACATCTCTTGAGCATCTCCTGAGTACGGGTCAAGCATTGCTAATGGTTTTCCAGTATGGAGGACTAAGCCTATCGGATGGAAATCACCAGACCCCAAGAATAGGTAATGCCCAATACTAGGGTCATCACCAGAGTAATTACAGCCCAATACTTGGCC
>JAQXFJ010000197.1 GCA_029250385.1 Candidatus Poseidoniaceae archaeon
AGAATCAGGGTCTCTAAGTCCAACTCTTATTCGATAATCACTCATACCAAGTATGTCAAAAATAATTTGCACCAATTCAATACACCCAAGAACTTCTTGGGCAATTTGTTCTTCGGTAACGAATAAATGTGCGTCATCTTGGGTAAAACCTCTAACTCTTGTCATTCCAGATATTTCACCAGACTGCTCCCAGCGGTAAACAGTGCCAAATTCGGCCAAACGAATTGGCAGGTCTCGATAGGAACGTGCTTGAGACGAATATATCTTGACATGATGTGGGCAATTCATTGGTTTAAGCATGTAGCCGTCGATTTCTCCAGATTTCATTAGATTAGATAATTCCGAACACGAGCAACCTTCATCAGATAATTTCTTCATCAAATCTTTCTCTACAAGAGGCGGGTATTGTGAATCTTGATAATACGGGAAGTGGCCTGAAGTACGATATAGGTCTAACTTACCAATGTGTGGAGTAAACACTTGAGAGTATCCTTGTCGTTGTAGATGTGAGCCAATAAAATTCTGTAATTCTTGTCTAATTGTTGCACCACGTGGAGTCCAAAGGATTAGGCCTTGGCCAACTTCTTCATCGATATGGAATAATTGCAAATCTCGGCCTAACTTACGGTGGTCACGTTTCTTGGCTTCTTCCATTCTACGCACTGTTTCTTTGAGCGCTTCTTTTGTAGGCTCAACTATGCCATAAATTCTGACTAATTGCTCTCGTTCTTGGTCTCCCCGCCAATAAGCAGAAGAAACACTAGTTAGTTTACAAAACATCAATTTCGCAGTATTCGGCACGTGCGGCCCAAGACAAAGGTCATACCAATCACCTTGTTTGTAAATAGTCGAACCAATTCCTTCACCAATCTTATCATTGATAATTTCAATTTTATATGGGTTATCATGGAAGTGTTCTTGTAATTCTTTATCATCTAATTCAATTCTTTCAATGGTTAAATTTCTTCTCGCCAATTCGTGCATTTTTTTCTGGATAGGCTTTAAGTCGCTTTCCGTGATAGGCTCCATGGCAAAATCATAGTAAAATCCTCTATCGACAGGTGGCCCAATAGTTGGTTTGGCATTTGGATAAAGTTCCACAACTGCTTGCGCTAGTAGGTGAGCAGTACTATGTTTTAGTATGTACATTCCGGCATCAGATTCTGCTTTAATCCCCTCGATTGAACAAGACTCTTCTATGGAAAATGACATGTCTTTTTCCTTACCATTGACCAGGGCTGCTACGCAACCATTTTTTCTTCCAATTACGTCGGTTATTACTTCTGAGCAGGTAACCCCAGCAGCATATTCATTGACGGTTCCATCGGGTAATGTTACGTTGATTAGGGCCAAATAAACCTCTCCTGCATTTATCGGATGCGTCAATCCTTCATCAACCATGCGCACTGAATGAACGGTAAATCAACTAATTTTGGGTATGTTTAGATTTTCAATAATTGGTTTATTTTTCCATGTTGCAAGAACATTGACCCACAAGTATTGAAAGGGAGCATGCTTTAAATTATCACATGGCAAAAAAGAGTGCGGGTATGTGGGCGGTTTTTTTGATGTTGCTATCATGTATGTTAATGCCCATCGTAACCGCAGATAATACACCAACTCAGCCAGAGATTAACACAAGATGGCTTCCAGATCAATTTGGCGAGAATGTTAACTCTTATCGCATCACTTTTGCTGATGATAAATCATACCAAGTTGACCTAACAGTAAACCACGAAAGGCAAGGAGTTTCACTTGAAGTAGAGACATTTCAATCATGGGACATAATTGATAATGTCAGAATCCTAGATTTGCAATTAAATACCACGCTGGAATGGTCAGATTTAATCTCAATATCTGCGTCGATTACCGATTATGACGGTCAAGAACTCATCGAACCTCTAGTTACCACAAGACAATTTGAGGTTGGGACTTGGAATCAACCAATGGACGACCATGAAATAATGTTGCAGACCACATGGATGCTTGACCAATCTTTTACCAACGAAGAAGGCGAACAGGGATTTTATCTAGACTTTGCTGGGCAAGGTTGGCAAGAACGGACGGGTAATTTAGTAAATTCTTGGGAATTGGGAGAGGGTAATATCTCATTTTTAGAATCAACCGGCAATGATAGTACCAACCTTTCACTAGTACTCAATTCAATCTGGAAAAATGAGAC
>JAQXFJ010000164.1 GCA_029250385.1 Candidatus Poseidoniaceae archaeon
GTGTACGTTAAAGACTATGATTTCCCTTGTAACCTAACAGCAGCGTTTGAGTCATTGTCAACTAATGAAACAATTGCCGATGCACTCAGCGGTGAAACATGGTCCGATAGAATCAGTCATAGCGTTTACCTAGAAGATGGTAATGTAGTTTATTTGAGAAATGAGATAAGGGTGGAAGCAACAACTTCGGCAGAATCAGAAAAAGTCGTAAAAGAATTTGAGAATATGCTGGGCGATGTAGATAAGTCAGGAACCTTAAGATACAATCTCGCTAATAATGCCAATTTATACGTCACCGGTGATTTAGCTATGCTTCAATCTGTCCTCGAAGGGCTTACATCCTCACAAATAGAATCAACCTTGATTTCACTTGCCGTGTCCTTTTTGGTGTTATTTTTACTCACTAGAAGGATTATGCCTGCAATAGTAATTCTATTCCCAGTGGGTATTGCATCTCTTTGGGTCGTAGGTTCCATGGCGGTAATTGGGCTTAAGTGGAATGTGTTAACAGTCATGGTAACAGCTCTAACTTTGGGTATTGGGATAGATTACTCAATCCACATGTGGCGTCGGTTTGAAGTCGAATTAAAGCGCCGTAACAATCATTGGGACGCTCTTAGAGCCTCATTATCAACAACTGGAGTCGCTCTGATAATGAGTGCTATCACAACTTCCCTTGGATTTATGGTATTGCTATTATCACCAATGCCGATTATTCAAGACTTCGGCTTAATAACAGCGATTACTGTTGTGTTTTCCCTCCTACTTGCTTTGGTACTATTACCGGTGCTTATGGAATTATCAGCACGAAGTAAGGAAGAAGAAGTTATTGAGAAAGAGTTTGAACCACAACTAGATGATCTAGCTTGATAAAGCAGAAACAATCTGATCCATGGCTAGATTCTGTTCTCTTGCTACCAATGCCAAAGACAGCCATATTGTAGCGTAACCAAGAGCCTTTTGTTTACGTTCTGCTCTTCTTTCAATTTCTTCTATTGGGATCTTTGTTTGACGGGATATATACTTCATTAATCGATTTGACATCTTGCCTCTGGGATCAGTTGATTCATTCTCAGATTGTATTTTACTGGTGACTTTTGTGGTAGTTTTTGCTGTAGTGGTTTTGGATGCTATATTTTTTGTCTCAACTTTTTGTGACCCCCCAAAATCAGGAGGCGAAATTAGTCGAGAAGGTCTAGGAAACCAACCAATTGGTGTTGAGATATCTTTGGTATCAAAACTAGGGCCTAGATTGTCTCGGTTACCAATCAGCCACCCTGTCTCCATTAGTTTACTAACCGCTTCTTCTGACTGTTCAGTAGTTAACCATTCCATATCAAAAGATAAAACACGTTCTAAGTCTATGTCTGACATTTTGGATATGCCGCGAAAGCATAATGCTATGACTCGGCGAATATCGTCAAAATCTTCATCGGTCACGGCCATTACACCAGTCAAAACCTTTTCAATCTAATTGTTCATAATTGCTTCAATCAATCAACAGGTTCATGTCATCAGTCATCTTGCACAGGTCGCAGGGGAGTTGTTGTGAGTAAAGAGTACATTGCAAGAGACCCTCGTACCGGGAAACCTCTAAATGTTGCTAGGTCTAAATCTAAGAAGCAATATATCGAAACAGAACAAGGTCCTTGGATGGCCATTCCCGATATGGATGTCATCCCATTGGCGATGGGAATCATTGATGAATGTAAGATACCGTGGCGTTCTAAAGATTATCATCTCACACGTAAAGATGGAATTATGGCATTAACTAGAATCAAAGGTGCAAGAGCCAATGAAGCACATAAAGCGCTATTGCTGGGTCTTGAGGATGATGACCCTGTAATTCGGGTTTCTTCTCTTAAGGCACTCCCTGAAGTTGCAACCCAAAAATCAGATGAATTATTTGATTGGTTATCAGTCTTACTTGATGATGGTGACCTTTCGGTTAGGAAAGCCGCCAGTGATACGCTATCGGTTTCTGCCCCAGTTTTCCCTTCAGGAGTGGATATAATTATTCACAATGAGTTAAGATCGAGTGATAAATACAGGAGTAAAGCCGCGTTTAAAGGTCTAGATTTGTTGTGCGAAGCTTGGCCTGAGGTTGCTTGTGACCATATTGACGAACTATTCCTTGAACCCGATGCGGAATTGAGAACTAGAGGTGCTAAGTTACTCGGGAAAATTCTAACGAAAGGAGGTTCCGCTAGTTGGGATCTAATTTCCTGGGCGCTCAATGATCATGAATCATCCGTTAGACGAGCAGCAGCTAAAACTCTTCCACGGCTAGCTAAAGTGGATACAAGAATTGCTACAATACTGGCTGAAAGGGCGCTTTCTGATTCAGATTCTCAAGTAAGAGTTAGTGCTGTCAAGGCAATTAGGCTGTTAGATAAGGACAGCGGACGTGCAAAGGAATTAATTCTCAAAGGTGCCTCATCGGGGGATGTCAATGTTAGAAAAGCCTGTATCGATATGCTGCCAATACTCTTCGGCGAGGAAGTCTTGCGTGGGATTGCTATCGACTTGTTAAAGACTGAAACGGATTCACAACTAATTAAATCCCTTAATCAACTTGCTACAGATGACTCTCTTGAGGGTTCTGAAGCAACTAAGAATAAATTTTTGGCTCCGGCTGCAGCAGTTCCAAAATTAGACCGTGAAGTCGCTGAAGCAGCTGGTAAAAGAATCGGTTTAGACCCAGTTATGCCAGACAAAAGGACCGAAGAAAAGTCCGAGACAAAATCAACTGACACTGAGTCTGGTACCCCGAAAGTCTCAAGTTTGTACCGCAGCATATCGCAGGATGAAATGATGGGCTACGACGAGGATGAGTACTGATTATCGATTATCCTCTGTCGGCATTGTTAAGAAGGGGCCTTTGTTGGCCAAACTGCATAAGGTGTAGTAATGAGTGACTCACAGTTCAATGATAAGGCTGAACAATTTGACAGACTTTGGGATGGAATTACTCCTAAAGGTGTAAACCGAAACAAGTCTTTGAAATTTAGACAATACATCTTAGAGCACGTTCGTCAGACTCGCAGACCTTTGAATAGAGAGAACGCCCGTAAGTATTGGATGGGTATTCTTCAACAAGAAATAGCCGAGCAGGATAACTTTTGATTTGATTTGAGGGCTGCCGCCGTCCGGTAGCTCATCTAATACACTGGGCGGAGGTGAAAAAATGTTCACAAAACAAAGATTCGATGACTGGCCGATTAACTCATCTATAATCTCTGGATTAACAGAACTTGGCTGGGAATTGGCAACTCAAGTACAAAAAGATACTATTCCACTGGCGCTCGAAGGATCCAATGTTATTGGTCAAGCTAGAACAGGTTCAGGTAAAACTGGGGCGTTTGGAATACCAATTATTAATGGATGTGAACCTAAAGGTGAATTACAAGCCCTAATTTTAACCCCTACTAGAGAACTGGCTAACCAAGTATCTATTGAAATGAATACGATACAAGGAGATTTGGGTTTGAAGATTATCACTGTATATGGTGGTACAGATTTAGAAAAGCAGGCACGGCAATTAAACGACGGAGTGGACATAATTGTGGGAACCCCCGGTCGTGTTATGGACATGACAAAAAGAAAGTACATCGATCTCGAACAACCATCAATATTCTGTCTAGATGAGGCAGATAGAATGCTAGATATGGGCTTCTTCCCTGATATCAATTGGGTCATTGAAAGAATGGTTAACAGAAGTCAAACATTATTATTCTCCGCTACCTTTCCTCAGGAAATTCTGGATGCATCATATGAATTCATGGAAGATCCAGAATTTGTTCTTACCAACTCTGAAGAATTAGATGTACCTCCAATTGAAATGTTTAGCATAAAAGTTGGTCGAGCAAACAAGCTATGGGCGCTTTCAAGACTTCTTAGCAGAATGAGTGAAACAGATCAAACAATCGTCTTCTGTAATACTAAGAGAATGGTGGACCTTTCAGTGCAAAAACTGTCAAGAGCAGGAATTGATGTGAAAGGGCTGCACGGTGATTTGTCACAAAATCAACGTGAAAACATTCTAAAGTCTTTCAAAGGTGGAGAAATCAACACTATTGTGGCTACAGATGTTGCAGCTAGAGGTATAGATGTAGATGGTATAACCTTAGTGGTAAATTATGATGTTCCCGACGATATGGACAGTTTTATTCATCGGGTCGGAAGAACTGGTAGAATAGGTAGAGAAGGACAGGCATGGAGCCTGGTTTCAAGAAATGATTCGGGTCAATTATCAAGAATCATTGCTACGTATGGACTAGATATCGCAGAGGTTGAAGTGCCTGAATTGCCAGACGGTATTTCTAAGGATGCAATCCAATACAAAGACGATTATCTTGAAACAGCAGACGTATTTGGTTTTGTACCTATCAAGATTACCTCAAGTAATGGTATTAACTCCTCCAGCAGAACAATTTCTAAATGGCTGGCAGAAAAGATGCGCTGCGACGAATTAGCAATTGGTCAAATCAAATTAGTGGATAACTATGCATTAGTTAGTGTCCATTCCTCAAAGGTTTCATTGGCTATGAAAGCGTTTGAAAAGTATGAATTTTCAGGCGAAAAACTCACCGCAATAATCTAATTACTCGCTCTCGAGGATTTCTGAAGGCCAGTGCCCATAATTATTGCGTTTTTCTATTTGAATAACGGTAAATAAGCCCACCAACAATCCTATTCCCGCTAATGACCATGCTGTATTTATGGCATTGTCCCAGGTATTTTGTGCAACCATGCATTCATTGGTAGCGATACTAGAATATGAGCAAAAGTCTAGTGTTTCCTTAGCATCCATGGCTTGTTCATTAGTAGTAACTGAATATGCAGATGATGCTAACATAATCAATACAAATCCTAATACTGCAAAATTTATTTTTTTCCAAGACTTTCTTATAAAAACTCGGTATTTCTCATTGTTACCAGATAGTTTGATTGCTCTGGAGGGCCCTCCTACTTTCCAAAACCATACTAGCCACATTAGCACTAGTACTAACAAAAATCCCCAAGTGTAAACAGCTTCATGAAATTGCCACATAGCATTCAGGCAGGCAGGGTTATTTGGGTCAATTGCACAAGCATCGGCGGCAATCGGGTAAAATGCGACTAATCTAAAAATATTAAGGACATAAACGATTGAACACATTACAACTATAGAACGGAGTTTTATCTTTTGCGAAACACCATCAGTCATGATTATCAATGTTGAAATAAATATCATTTCATGGACTCCAGCACACTCGTCAGATACATACAATGCCACGGTGTCTAGTACTCCTGGGAAATTTTGATTTGATAGGTTTACTTGTGTCATCCATCCATTATTAGTGGTCAGTGTTGCAGTTCCTTCGCCATAAATTAGGTTGGTAATCCAACTCCAAACCCATGCTTCAGTGATTTGAATTGGCACTAGTGTGTTTGATGGTTGTGTGATAAACCAATAAAGCGCTTCGACAAATAGCAATGCGAGTGGGATTTTCAAGTAGGTTTTGGACAAATCTAGCACTTCAGACCAAGACAAATCCTGCTTAGCCGCTAACTTAGCAGTGGACTTGGTCATAATCATCCCTGTAAGTCACTATTCATCAATATGCGGTATGAGGACTTATCAAAAAAACGCATGGCTCGTATACCAACACCGCTTCACTCCAGTTGACACGGTTATGTCTAGCAACGAAGTGCCCACAAAAGTGACTCATCATCTAGATGTGTTGGGGTTTTATTGTCCAGTACCTTTGCATGAAATGAAAAAAGGTTTAGATCAATTAGTGACCGGTGATGTAATGCAAGTTGATGCTGATGATCCTGAGACACTTCATGATATTCCGATGTACTTAGGTCGCACCAACCATATCTTACATGATGTGATAACTTCATCAGGTGAATTCACATTTATTATAGAGGTGTCAAAATGAGTGAAATAAGAGAAGTCAAGGTCACTGGAGCAGAAGTTCCTAGTCAAGCTAACTTACCAACCACCTTCGGTGAATTTTCCATTAGAGTTTTCCACGAAGACTCTACTGGTTTTGACCATGTCGCGCTAACTCTAGGTGATATGAGCGGTCCAGATCCAGTTCTGATAAGGGTTCATTCAGAGTGCCTTACTGGAGATGCATTTGGGAGTTTGAGGTGTGATTGTGGTCCACAATTGCGCGCTGCATTAGACGCGATTGTTGACAAAGGCTGGGGTTGTTTGCTTTATTTGCGACAAGAAGGCAGAGGTATTGGACTGCATGCGAAAATCCAAGCATATCATCTCCAAGATAAAGGAGCAGACACTTTGGATGCAAATCTTATGCTAGGTTATCCTGGTGATGCTAGAGATTACCAAATAGCAGCAAGCATGTTAACCAATCTTGGAATCTCAAAAGTATCCTTACTTTCTAACAATCCAAATAAAACAGAGCAGTTGAGATCATATGGAATTGATGTGGTTGATAATGTTCCACTAGTTGTTGGAGTGGGAGATTCAAATAGGTCTTACTTGGAAACTAAAGTTGACCGAATGGGGCATTCTATAGATAAAAAACAGCTTGATTAAAACAATGGGGCCGTGGCCGGGAATTGAACCCGGGCTGGGGGAACCACAATCCCCCGTGCTAACCCCTACACCACCACAGCCATCTAGGTTAGTTTACCGTGAGTAGTGTGGTATTTCAATAATCCGATTACTAATTTAGATTATAATATGCTAATAATTTAACACTAGTCACCCTTGCATTCAATAGTAAAATAGAATCTGCAAAGAGCATGGCGAAAGTTGTGGCAAGAATTCCAGTCTTAATTATGCTAATTGTCTTGATGTCTTCGAGTATGTTAGAGGCTGCCGCAAGGAGTGTTCATTCCACAGCGGAAGTAGATATATTTCCTCAAGGTCAAATATCCTCTGATGATGTTTGGTTGATGGATGATGGAATTACCTTCACTAGTGACAATGCAGTATATACTGAATCAATGGTTGAAGATAATAGAATTACTATACAGCATTCAAGACCAGATAATTTCCAAACCGTTAACATGTGGTCCTCATCATCACCGACAGATTCTACATTGGCAACTGGTGCAGCGGACCAACAATATTCTACAACTAACGGTCCGGTAATTGAGGTGACAGATTTTGATATTTCACCACATCAGCAATACGAGATAGTTGCGGTTAGTATCATCATGTCATTTCATATCCCCGATGCTCTTCAACAAGACCAAGTTAGAATAACCATGAATTACGGTGGGAATTATGAAGAATTAGCAACCTACGTCAACACACAGTCGTCAATTGATTACATGAATGGTAGTATGTGGATTCAAAATATATCAGAATTATCTATGTGGTCATGGGAAGATCTTAGCGATATTATTTTCACCTTAGATTATGTTTCAATTGGTGGTAGTGATGATACACAATTAGATGTTGATGCTGTAGGCATAGCTGTTACTGTAAAGTACCCTTGGTATGGTACAGAGTGGGCCTCTGTAGAATCTACTTCACAAAATTTTGTTATGCCGATAACTGATGTTTCTTTAGAATCTGGTGAGTTTACTAATTTACAGGTTTCAGAGTGTGGTGTAATACCGGTTAATGATGGTGTTTTAGGAACCTGGATTAGTCCG
>JAQXFJ010000204.1 GCA_029250385.1 Candidatus Poseidoniaceae archaeon
TGAAACTACTAATGGTGGAATATACCTAAGACAGGTATTAAGACCAGTGTGGCCAAGTAGGCCAGCAATTAGCGCCAATGCTAAGAACCACCAGAAATAATTACCTCCTAGCCAGCCAAATATTCCAAAACTACTGAATTCATCTTCTAGTAGCATTGAGCCTGGAATCAATAAGACAGCGCCAATTAGAGTCACTGGGAAAGCATAAATGAAGATGGGCATCCACTTCCTGAGGACTCTGCCACTAACGATATAGCCGACAACAAATATTGCACCTAAAAATGCTAGAAAATCACCCCAAATAGTGACAGTTCTGCCGCCTTGTTCATCTCCAAGATCAATTAATGCTAATGCTGCACCAATAAAACCAACACATGCACCAATGATTTCTAAGCGATTTGGACTTCTATGCTTTTTAAATAATCTAGCTAACAAAAGCATTCCAAATACTATGATTAACGGGTGAGCAGTAACAAAAAGTAGTGAATGAGTGAGTGAGGTTTCATCTAAACTTGCCACCCATGCACCGAAGTGTAAAGCCAAGAATAAACCGCCTCCAAACAGCCACATCAGACTATTACGTTCTAGCATTCTATCTCTAATCTCTGAACCGTGGACTCGCCATTGCATTAAAGCCAATGGGAATAGAACAATTGAGGTTAATTGAAGACGCCATGAAGCACGCAATAATGGTGGCACATCGTCGACTTGCTGGAATAGAGCGCCTGCGCTGGAGACACCGAAAACTGCAGCAATAAGTAACAACCACACCCAATTAGGGGTGGAATTATTTCTCTGCATCGGCTTCACACTCAAGCTGTCTTGGCATCAGATGACTCTGAATTTCCACCAATAACTCCAGCTCTCTTGAATAGCCAATAAATTAAGTAACCAATAGACAAATTGAGTCCAATAAAGCCTAACATTCTAGCGATATACCATTGCATTGAGGAACCAAATTCATCAATTCCAAAGAACGTTCCTGTTAGATTATCGTCATTAGGAATCCATAGAGAATCGATAAAGGACAGAATACTTGATTCTGTACCAAAGAATGCTTCGCCAGTCAATAGTCCTGCAGCCACCATGAACGTACCGAGTAAAATCAGTGCACGCTGTTTCTCGGCTTCATTCGAACCTGATTCTTGCTTGATTTTATCAATTCTTGGCGACAATTTCTTTTCTTCCCAACTATCTCTTGCATAGCCACCAATCAGCATTGGCAAAGTGTAGGGCACAGTCAAGTACATTCCAAGTCCAAATGAAGTCCCCATTCCTGTAGCCCATTCAACAAACATACCCAGTAAGAACCCAAGCAGTAACAAGGTCATATCACCTTCTTTCTCAGCAAATATTACTGAAAATGTTGCAAATGCGTTTGCCTGAGGCGCTAATAAATCGATGTTTCCATCAGCTAATTGTATCGAAAGGAAGATTGCAACTCCTGCACCTATTATTGCACCAGGAACAACTCCCATAATGTTACCCTTGGAAATGTGATAGGGACGATTACCGATATACAAACTATTTTTGTAATCACCAATTACTGTCCCAGACATCGATATGGCTGAACCAAATACTGTGGTACCTACTAACCCTAATAACACCGCATCTTGGGTATTTAGTTGCAACAGTTCTTGGGCATTTAGGAATACCCCTAAGAGCATCAATAGTACTATGAAAGATGTTCCTGAAACAGGCTCAATTCCAGTTTCACCCATTACCCTAACAGCAATTGCTCCAAGTAAGAAAGTGGTCATGATTAGTACTGTAGCGAAGATCAGTGAGGCTAAAATTGAAAATCCACCTAAAGTAAAAATCAATATCATTGAGAAAAATGTGAGTACCATGAATATAGGTATGTGCTTCAATGGCCATTCATACCAACCCTTGCCTTCCATATATTCTTGACTTCCTTCACCCTTCAATGCA
>JAQXFJ010000211.1 GCA_029250385.1 Candidatus Poseidoniaceae archaeon
GTATTAATCGAATTTACCCCATCTTTGAATTCTATACTCACTTCAGATGAACCATCTGAGAAAGTAGTCACTGTACTAGCTGCCGCAAAAGGGGTTAGAATCATTAACAAAGTCAAAAAAAGTGAAGTTTTTATCTGGTTTTTTTCAATCGCCATGCTATCGCCTACACACTACCAAAGCGTCTATCACTAAAATACATCGCTTTTTCGAGTGATAAAGGCTCAATTCGTCATTATTGATTTGGCATAATAACAAATTGCGTTTCTAGGGATTGTTTCCTCTTTAAATTAAGACAATTAAACCGTTTTTACCTAATTTGAAAACGTAATTAACACTCACAGAAACCGGTTTGTTCGACCCTAACGAATTGCAAACTTACAAGATTTACCAATTGTAGCAAAAACATGATGTCGCAAAACCTCATGATGAAATCTATTTCATGGCGTGACTTCTTCAAGTAGAAACTATTGCCTATGTCATGGAACCTTATTCCAAAGAGCCGGTCACGCTAATTGAGCACGTTTTTCCAGGAGACACCAATGACCATGATACCTTATTTGGTGGCAAATTATTGTCGATAATGGATAAAGCTGGAGGAATATCATGTTCTAAATTTGCCCATCGCGAATTTGTCACTATTTCGATTGATACGCTGAAATTTATTGCCCCAGCAAGACAGGGTGATTTGCTTGAGGTGACTGGCCAGGTAGTCTACACTAGCACTCACACTGCATGCTCAAAAGTAACTGCTTTTGCCCTAAGTAAAGCAACATGGGAAAAAAAGAAAATCTGTGAAGGGTACTTTTTCTTCGTGGCGATTGATTCAATGATGCGGCCAATACCAATACCGCAATTTGTTGTCGAAAATGATGATGAACAAATTGAATGGGACAAAGCAAAGCGGATAAGATCTAACATGGTTGATCAAAAGTAATTGTTAGTAGCCCGTAAATTCATTTGAAGGTGCTCGGTGGGATAGACATGACTGTATTGAATGTGGCAATGTTTGGCAGCGATGAATTAGCCAAAGATGTTGCTAAAGCAACAGACCAAAGGGATGTTCATACTTATGTTCACAAAGAATTAACCGATGGTGAAGCAAAAATCATCTCAATAATTAGACCTGCAAAATTTCCTGAACGCTTACGTCCATTATTGAATGCAATTTCTGCCGGCAGAGTAGGTCTAATAGAAATAAACGAAATTGATGCAACATTGGGTGAGGTAATAGTCGCCTTTGCTAGTTCTAGTATCAAACGAGGAATTGCAGTTATTAGGCCGTTAGATGGTGGATGGGTTGACCAAGACATGGTTGAGAAAATGTTCATGCAAGCTGGATTGGATGGCTGGCAATTTATGCAACCTGATGGATTAGAAATTAGAAACCAACTTTATGTATTGATGGACGAGATTAACGATGAGTTAATCCAATCTGCGCAATCACCGTTAGTCGTTAGTATCGACCAATACTTCAATGTCAAAGGCATTGGACTAGTTGCGATTGGATACGTTCAATGTGGTACCCTGAAAGTTCATGATGAATTACATATATTACCGGCAAAAGGTAATGGAAGTACAAAATCACTGCAAGTAATGGATGATGACGTACCTGAGGCTCGTTCTGGAGACAGAGTCGGAATTGCCTTGAGAAATGCCAAAGAAGAATCGCTTAGTAACGGGTCTATCATCGTGAAGCCGGCGTTGCTAGATAAAAAAACTAATACTGATGTCCCATTATCGGTAATTGAACACAAGTCATCTAAGCTGAAATTATCAACTTCTCCGTTTCAAAAGCGCCAATTAGCCCAAGGTGACGTAATACATGTCAGCCTAGACTTGCAGTTTATTGTTGGAAGAATCAAATCAGTCGATGGAGATAATTTGATTGTTGAATGGGAATCTCCACTATATGTTAGGAGAGATAACCCTGAGCAAGCAATTATTTCTCAATTAGACTCAAAACCAAGAATTATCGGTTCGGCTGAGTTGCATCAAAATCAATAATTCGGCCAAAATTAACCACCCGAAATAACGGGTTTTATTGGAGTAAATTTCCGGTGGTTTGATAACCTAGACAATATGCTTTGATTATTGGGATGCACTCTTCTAGCCGCGTAGCATATTCATCACCTGAGTCAAATGATGTTAAAATCGACTCGTTATACCTTGACGGTGCCGTAGGAAAAGTAGTTGCAACTATCGATGAGAGAATGTTAAGTTTGGAAACCAGAACTGGACATGCATTGGACATAAAGTTACATTCAATTAACCGAGTACACCACCATCATACAAGATTAGTTCCCGGCTATTTTGCCGCCGCAGGACTTGCCTTAATTTGGTCTAGTATCCGCATATTCTCTAGCCCAATGGTGCAAGCGGCAACCATGCTTTCGGGTATTGGTTTGATGATAGGATGGGCAGTAACTCGAAAACCTACATTGACTATTGACACGGAAGTTGGTGATTGTCACGTGATTACCGGCAATGATTTTTCTTTACTAAAAGTAAATACAATTCTAATGAAACTACAACGTGGTTTTTCACTCAGCGATGCTGTTGATGGATTGGAATTACTTGAAGGGGACACCAACTATCCCAGGAATTCCTCGCTTGAGCAACATGAAGTTCCGGTCAGCGTTGTAGAAGTTAGTAGGCCTGAATCAATCGCCAGCTTTCTTTCGACCGACCTTGCTGAATCAGTAACAACAGCGGCTGAACCGGGATTTTCAATTGATGCAGAATTATTTGACTTTGATATGCCAATACAAACAAACCAAGAGCAAGCCCCAACTTGGTTAAATCAGCCCACTAGCCCACGAGTTCAAAGTTCTCATGCAGGCGATGCACTAGTCCAAAGAGGCATCCACAATGTCACAGATCGTAGAGAACGCCAAAGTAGAGAATCTATGCCGATGTTCAATGCTTTGGATGTAGATTTAACAACTGTGCCAACTCAACAAAATAATGCCGTGCCAAACCGCGGACTTATACCTCAAAGCGATAATTACAATTTGGAAGCTGGTCCTGCATCTATGCCGGAAATATTACCAAGTTTTTGGAACCGAGATGGTTATCACAACCCCAATGAGCAAAGTCATGATATTCATGAAGAAGGATTCTCTGCTTTTTCATCCCCTGACCAATTACTTGGCAATATTGACGAGAATGGCGATGTGGTAGAATCACTTGTCGCAACTGCTAGAAGGTCTTCACAAACAAAGAGGACTGTCACATCACAAGACAAAACAACTATCGATTCAAAAACAACCTTGTTGAGAAGAAAAGCGCCACTAAAAAATTCTAGACTTATCAAGAAAAAAGGTCAAAATGGCACACGAGAGTCTTTGAGAAATAGACTGGTACCATCCCAAATTAGAGAAGCTGTTAGTTCAGTATCCAACCGTATCCTTAGCAGCCTAGAGCAAGGAGTTCAAGCCAATTCGCTAAGAGAACGTTCTGATGAAGCATTGGAGCAAGAATTAGAATCTTTCAGCAACTTAGCAAAGGAAGGTCTGCTACCCGATGAAAAGGTTAGGGAGCTTGAAGAAACTACTCGTAGAAGAAAAGCCATCATAGAGCAAAATCAACAAGAATTAGCAGAACATGAAGGCCAATTTTCGTGGCAAGAATTGGTTGATTCTGAAGACCATCACAGTTCTACTGCCGGCAAAGGTGGACTACCAAGGATCGATTTGTGACTACCCCACAATGGCTCTAAACTGGGATAATCTTTCACTAAATGCGTCATTATCCAACGATAGCAAACCACTGGTTCCAAAGGATTCCAAGGTGAAACTAGCTGTCACTGTGGCCCTTACTAACGCCTCTCTTAGCTCATCTCTAGAGACATCTCCCGAACCCGAAGCCAGATATGCTGCAATTGTGCCAGCAAAGGAATCCCCACACCCTGTAGGATCGACCACTAATTCGGTTGGATAGGCTGGCAGAGCAATCATGCCACCTTGATGAAAAGCGATTACCCCGTGTTCGCCTTTCTTTACCACTAAACTATTACAATCGACCATAGAAATTAATTTCTTGGCTGCTCTTACCAAGTTATCGTCATCCGCTAACATCTTTACTTCACCATCATTGATGATTACCAAATCGACACGCTTCATAACCGAAAGCAAGTCATCCCGAGCAATCTCAATCCACAGATTCATTGAATCAAGCATAGAGAGTCGTTTGCCATGGGCTTGTTTCAATACTTGCGCTTGTAAGGCTGGAACAAGATTAGCACAGAATAACACTGTTGGTTCTGTTGATGATTCTGGTACTTTTGGATTAAAGTCGCCAAATACATTCAAGTGCGTATCGTGGGTTTCTGCAACGCCCATATCTCCATGATAAGAGCCCTCCCAGCGGAAGGTTTTGCCATCAGCAATCTCAAGTCCCGATAAGTCCAAACCTTGGTTCTCTAACATTTCGATATCTGATTCTAAAAAATCTTTACCAACTACGCCGACTAAGCCAATTTTTGATAAATTGAGATAATTTGCATGGAAACGGCTAGCAATCCCTGCATATACTGCTGAGCCACCAAGTGCATCCTCGACCTTACCTGCTGGAGAACTTACGCTATCATAGGCGATACTGCCAACCATCAATACATCCATAGTATCACCCTAACCGAGTAACTCCTGATGATTATCGATATATTGTATGGTAATATCACCATTGATGAAATCTTTTTCATCCATAATTCTTCGATGCAATGGTATCAAATGTTGTACTCCTGTGATCTGTGTTTCATCCAGTGCTGTGCGCATTCTTCTGATTGCGTCTTCTCTATCTCTACCCCAAGTTAGTAATTTTGCTAGCAATGAATCAAAACAACCGGGCATCTCGTATCCTGGGTGAGCATGGGTATCACACCTTACCCCAAAACCAGAGGGGAAATGACAATCCCACAATCTACCTGGGCTAGGCACGAAATCTTTGGGGTCTTCAGCATTTAATCGGCATTGAATCGCGTGGCCTCGCCATGTAATATCGGCTTGCTTGAGTGGCAGATCTTCACCTTGGGCAACCCTTATGCCCAGTTCAACTAGATTATATCCAGTTAAGAGTTCAGTAACTGTATGTTCTACCTGAACTCTTGGATTAACTTCTAAAAAGTAAAAGTCACCATTGGCATCTCGTAAAAACTCGAATGTTGCTAAACCTTTGTAGCCAACTGATTCTGCACCCCGGCAGACTAAGTCGCCAATTTCTGCCCGCTTATCTTCAGATAACCATGGCCCTTCTTCAACCAGTTTCTGATGTCGCCTTTGAATCGAACAAAACCGTTCACCAAAATGTATTGCGTTTTTTCCATCACCAAGCACTTGGAATTCTACATGTTGAGCACCTTGAATATACTTTTCAACAAATACTCGCTCATCGCCAAAGGCTGATTTAGCTCGCGACATGCATAATTTCAGGGCACTAGCAAACTGTGATTCATCATCAACAATTTGCATACCAATTCCACCGCCACCAGCTGCTGCTTTAATTATCACGGGGTAACCGATTTCCTTTGCCAGATTATCGGCAACTTTGGCATCAGAAATTGGCTCAGAGGATCCTTTAGCAACTGGTAGGCCTGCTGCTTCCATTGCGGCTCTCGCTTTGATTTTATCACCAAGTAAAGAAATAACTTCGCTAGATGGGCCAATGAAAGTAATACCTTCCTCGGTCAATCGCTGGACAAAATGTGAATTTTCGGCTAAAAAACCATAACCTGGATGTACTGCATCGCATTCCAATTCTTTCGCAGCAGCGATTACTGACTCAATATCTAAGTAAGAATCTAGCGGATTTGTGCAATAATTTGGATATGCAACGTCTGACATCATTACGGGTAACGATAAGCGGTCTTCTTTGCCATGGATAATCGCAGCCTCGATACCCATGTCGCGAAGAGTTCGCAATATTCTGAGGGCTATTTCTCCCCGATTCGCTATCAAGACCCGCTTGAATCCCATAACCCGAGGTAAACCAAGACAATCTATGAGTAAAACGGTTGTTTAGCATTGCTACCCTGCTGTTTAGAACGGCCGGATTTCGGCATAAAATACCTTCAAAGGGTAAAAAAAAGGCAAAAAACCCCGGAAATGTTTATTTTTGTAGCATACCTTGATAACCTATTAGTATGATGGCACATTATGTCGAACGATGATAAAACCGGTGCGCAAATTGTCGCCGAATATGGCGGTAAAGATTTGAATAGGGATGGTAGAGTAATCAATTTGGTAGTTTGCGGTAATTCCAAATTTTACGATTATTCATGGCTTGAAAACGAACTTGATGAATGGGTGGAGCAATATGCTTATCCTGATATGATTATCATTGGTGGAGCAAGTGGGGTTGATTACCTTGCTGAACGTTGGGCAGATAACCAAAATATTCCACTGGCAGTATACAACGAGGCTTGGCAAAGCCCTCGTCCGAACACTGAGCAAGATAGCGGTAGACCAGAAGCAGTTGCTACTTTAGCTAAAGAAATGCTAGAACATGCGACTCATATGCTAGCCTTCCCTGGGAAGGATTCTCTTTGGACAAAGCGAATGATAGAAATGGCCAATGAGCATGGCGTCCCAGTAAAACAGGTACTATTACCCTAGTAACAGTTCAGTAAACATCTCGAAGATATCGCTTTTGTTCCTTCATCATCGTCTTTTCTATGAAATGGGTGGCATCAGACTCTGACATTCCACCGTGGTCAATTGCAATATTGATTAAGGCTTTATGTACGTCTTTTGCCATGTATGTTTTGTCACCGCAAATGTAGAAATACGCGCCGTTTTCAAACCATTCCCAGATTTCTGCACCGTGTTCCTTTAATCTGTGTTGCACGTAGATTTTTTCGGCTTGATCCCTAGACCATGCTGTGGTAAACCGATACAAATGACCGCCATCTAACCAAGATTCTATTGTGTCTTTGTAATAGAATTCCGTTTTGGCAGATTGGTCGCCGAAAAATAACCAATTACGACCGTTACCACCATCGAAAACCCTCTGCTCCATGAATGCTCTAAACGGAGCGATACCGGTACCTGGACCGACCATTATGATGTCGGTCTCTGTTTCTTTAGGCAAGACGAATGATTTTGTTGGCGACATGAAAACTCCAACTCGTTGTTGACCTGTAGAGATCTCGTCAGCCATAAATTGAGTGGCCAGTCCGCCCCGGTCCCTACCATGATAACTAAATCGAACAATTCCAACTGTCAATTCTACCAAACCTGGATGAGCATCATGGGATGATGCGATTGAATACAATCTTGGTTTAACCCTGCCTGCTAACTCGAAAAATTCTTCCGGAGAGTACTTTGCAGAAAACTCTCTCATTATGTCGACATAATCCCTTGTCCAAAGGTAATCTTCCATTGCCTTCTGATCGGTGATTAGATGTTCTACTTTTTCAGCAGGGCTATCGGAAGGTGCACTAGGAGCTAATTCCGGGGGCAGTAATTCTTGCTCATTTGCTGACCATTGCTGTCCTGCTCTTGAGCGAGAAACCATTTTTACCGTGATTTTAATACCAGTCGACACTACTTTTTCTGCTAGAGATTGTACGAACTTCTTACTAGCCAAGTGTACTTCATAATCTTTTTTCAATGCTTCATAAATTGTGCGCTCGCCGTTATGTGTAGTCACTATTTGATCTCTGTCCCAGCCTTGAACC
>JAQXFJ010000218.1 GCA_029250385.1 Candidatus Poseidoniaceae archaeon
CATGGCAATGCCAATGGTTGGGTCATTTCAATGATACCTATCTTCTGATTACCGCAGTAACGCCAAGTAACAGCGTGGTTGCGAGCATAACTTCGAGTAAGACATCAAAATAATAGCCAGTTGAAAAGGCGAGCAGTGTGATTGGTAGGCCAATTTTCAACAATTTTGGCCAGGTAAGCAAACCCTTGGGCCGCTCATCAAAATAAGGCGATCCGGGCATAAAATCACTCATTTTGTGCCTTGTACAACAATTTCTACCAGTGCCCCAGCAGGTAAGGCAGCGGCAGCAAAGGCAGCTCTAGCAGGTTTGACTAAGAGATCACTAACCCACGCACCATACACCTCATTCATATCGCTAAAATCGTTAATGTCATCGAGCAAAATTTGGGCGAAACAGATGTTCTCTCTGGTCAGTCCAGCATTTTGTAATAGGGTGTCAATCTTGTCTAAGGCACCTTTAGTTTGGGCTTTTACTCCATCAAAATCCACGGCAATTTGACCCGATAACCAAAACATATCGCCTGATTGTACGCCTGCAGAATATGGGCCATATTTGGCAGCCCCTGGTAATTCGATTGCTTGCTTGTCCATACAACTGCGTTAGCAAGGCAGGCCTTCAACTTGACGAATCTCCGATGCATTGAGTAATAGAGACACAATAGGATTGGTATGCGGACATGTTGGGTACTAGACCATCCTGCTCACGTTCGCTTGTTAGCGCCGCTACTGCGTTGTTCTAACAACAACGATGTGATTATTGCCACAAAACGACAAGAAGTGCAGAACTTGATTGACGGAGGCGACGGGCATATTCCTCGTCGGCAAATCCATTGGGTTGAGCGACCAGTCGGCGAAGGGATGCGCAGAAAAGC
The DNA here is from genome assembly GCA_029250385.1 of Candidatus Poseidoniaceae archaeon. Taxonomy (GTDB): domain Archaea; phylum Thermoplasmatota; class Poseidoniia; order Poseidoniales; family Poseidoniaceae; genus MGIIa-L1. Next base: position 873 of record JAQXFJ010000218.1, read on the forward strand.
CTTAGCAAGATGGCGCTCAAGTCACCGTTTTCTCGCAGAATGCTGCCAAAACGGTCAGCCAATTTCGCGTATTATTTCTGTGGGAGCGCCGATTGAACTAATGGCCTGTAAGTCACCAATACTACGCAAGAAATTGGCTAGTATCACGCATCGATATTACATAACAGATACCGAGGTCAATCATATCGCTCACAAATTAGCGCTTAAATCAGCAACTCATATCATAATTCCAACTCATTGGGATAGTAACTTGGACAACGGTTTCTTGGCCAAGGCTCAGTCTAAGAGTTTGACAATTCATCGACTTGACGGGCTGCACGGCCATGTTCATTTGCGGCCAGGTATACGCTCTGTAGCAGTTAATGACCCACCAAAAGTCTTGGTTAGAATACTCAATGGTGACGGTATTCATGACAGTGATGAGATAATTAAGATTCCAGAATCGACCTTGGACGGCCTTGAGATAACTCGTGCTGATGAAGATAGTTACCAAGGTGATGCATGGTTACTGGACTTGGAATTAGCTAAACATGATGGAGTAATTACCCAATCAGTAACATTGGCTAGTGAAGCGGCGTTACTTGGCACCCCTACCTTACTAATCACTAAGGGTGAGCGTGGATTTTTATCTAGGCTTAAGGAAGATGGTTATCCGATATTTCATTGGAACAAAGTATGTCAGGGAGATAAATGGAAAAATATGTTAGCTCAATTTCTTACCGGAATGCACCTAACTGATGCAATTGAAACAGAAGATTGGCCTAATGCACGGCAACAATTGGCTGATTTTTTATCTATGAATCTGATAGATTGAACCAATTTTTGATGATTTGCAAATGATCGCCGGCTAACGGCACTTCGCCGTTTAACACGTCTTGAAGAGGCCAAAACCGGGCATCAGCAGCATCATCACCAGCCACAGGTTCACCGTCTGGAGCGGTTACTGAGTAGACAATGCTGACGATATGTTTGCGAGGATCTCGACTTGGGTCGCCCATGACCATCATTAATTCTGGATTGGTGCCGACTAGATTGGTTTCTTCTTCAAGTTCCCTAAGTACCGCAATCAGTGGGTCCTCATCGCGTTCAACAAAACCACCAGGTAGTCCCCAATAGCCAACCATTGGGGGGAATTTTCGCTGAATTAGTAGAATCTCGTTGCCGCGTTGGACAGCAGCATCAACTGCTAATGCTGGATTTAACCATCCATTACATTCATCGCAGGTTGCCATGCTTATTCCCCATATCTGCGCTTACGGTCTTGGAAAGTCCGCACTGCTTTTAGCAAATCTTTCTTTTGAAATGACGGCCAATAGACATCACTGAAATACAATTCCGAGTACGCCATTTGCCATAGCAAGAAATTGGAAATGCGTTCTTCACCACTGGTGCGGATTACTAAATCCGGGTCGGGCATTTCTCCAGTGTAAAGTCGACTGGAAACCGCCTTTTCGTCAATTGCCTCTAACGCTAAGTCACCAGCTGCGTGTTCTGCAGCAATTGATTGAATGGCATTCAGCATTTCTTCTCTGCTGCCATAGGCTAGACAAATGGTGAAGACGTAATCATCATAATCAGCGGTTTTTGCCTCAGCATATTCAATAGCATCATTCACCTCTTTGGGCAGTAATTCGCGCTTGCCAATGACTTGTACCTTGACTTTATTGTCGTGGATTCGTTGATCATCAGCAATATCTCTCAGTCCTTCAGTATACAACTTAAACAAAATATCTAATTCCTTTTTTGGCCGAGTTAAATTCTCGGTTGAAAGCGCATAAACAGTGAACCATGGGATGCCGACTTCCAGTACCCAATCAAGCACGGTTTCTAATTTCTGCTTACCGATACGGTGACCTATTCCCGCCGCAAGATTGCTTTTCCAGGCGAATCTTCGATTGCCATCCATGATTATGGCTAGATGGGTTACTTTGACTGGATGTTCATGTACCTCTTTGAGTAACTTTGCCTCAACCGCATGGCCAAGAACGTCACCCATTCGCTTAGAGATACCCATGTCTGCCCCGATTATGGGAGTGCGGTTTAGTGTATGATTCCATCCCTTGACTATATCCAAGGTTGGACATAATTTTCAACCTAGTTGCCCTCGTCTAGTTATGCGAGTAGTAAGCCTAGTACCGTCTTTGACGGATACATTATTTGCCCTTGGTTTGACTACCAAAGAAGTAGTTGGCCGCACTCCATGGTGTATTCACCCTCGTGAAATGGTTGACCAGGTGATGATTGTAGGTGGCACAAAGACACCCAATTTAGGGAAAATCCGCAGTTTGAAACCTGACTTGATAGTCATGGATAAAGAAGAAAACCCATTACCGGTGTACCAGGAACTTACCGCTGAAGGATTTACGATATTTGTGAGTGAGGTCAAGTCGCCTAGTGATGTGCCCCAAATGCTGCGAGAATTAGGTAAAGCATGTGGCAAGGACGCAGCAGGAGATGCTCTAGCACTCATTTGTCAAGACTCTCTAAGTAGCCTAAATAGATCTACACGAAGCGCTAGAACAGTGCCGCTGATATGGCATAAACCTCTGATGGCAGTATCGCCAAATAAGTATCCAGGTGCAATACTATCCGAGGTAGGGTTCGAAGTTATTGATACCAATCCACAAGGCAATGGTTATCCAGAAATTACCGTTGAAGAATTTATTGAACACAAAATAGAATTGATATTACTGACCAGTGAACCGCATAATTTCACTACCGAGGAGGGTAAATCCATTGCTGAAAAAATCACGGCAGCCGGCGGCTCAAAGCCAGCAGTAGTTCATATCGATGGTGAGGATTTAACCTGGTTTGGTGCAAGAACTGCGCCTGCTTTGGCTAGATTAGCCGAATTTGGCCAACAAACTCTTGATACCATAGAGCATCAATATGATGAGTAATGAGGGTTTCAGCGCACCATGGACGAGCAGGTTCTGGAGGCTGAACTAGCCAAGGCGTTGCCAGTTGCCAAGTCTAGCTCAACAAATTCACTTAACGCCGCGATTGGTGCAACAATTGCCGTGGTACTGGTTTTTCTAATGCTTAGTCGCACTCTTGGCGCACCGCTTGAAGAACAGGCTATCGAAGAGTCTATGGAGGGCTATACACCGATTTGGGAGCGATACATGGATGATTATATCACCGGCGGGCAAAATTCCTACGTGGTAGAAAATGGTACTCTAACCGGTCCAGATAATGCGAGTTTGTGGCTAGGAACACATCATTTTGTTGAATTCGATTTACCACTTGAAGAGGGCGGTGCAGCACCTAATGGCCAAGTCAGTTTGGCAGTGTGGGTTCCTGTCATGGAAGGCAATATGACCGTTCCAGTAATTGCTGAGTTTGGTCCATATTTCGATGAAGCATCGGTTGAAACTGGCGGTATTGAAGAGCCAGGTACATGGCTTGGTACTATGATGATTGAACAGATAATACCACATGGATTTGCTTTTGCTCAAGTTTCTGTAATGGGAACTGGACGTTCAAACCACTGCATGGATTTGATGGGTACCGCTGAACAACTAGGTGTTGATGCAGCGGTTACTTGGCTTGGCACTCAGGATTGGAGTAATGGTAATGTTGGGATGATTGGCAAGTCATATGACGGTTCGACTCCTTGGCAAGCAGCCATGTTTGGTAACGAGCATTTGACCACGATTGTCCCTATTTCTGGGTTAATTGGAGTAATGGAATTGATGTGGCGCAATGGCAGTAGTGAGGCAAGAGCCCCAATTATGCACAACGGAGTTTACGGCTCGTACGGGCTTGATGGCGACTTAGAGGATACTGGAAATATGTGTCCAGATTATATTGCTGGGCCAGCAACTGGTGGAGCGGCTTGGGCCTGGGGTAGTGAAGCGGCAGGCGATTACTGGGGAGAACGGTATTTCCTAGACCGAGTCATTGACAATTACAACGGCAGTGTTTACCTGATACAGGGAATGCATGATTGGAATGTCGACCCACACATGGCGGTTCCGACAATCAATCGATTATACGATGCCGATATTGAAGCCAAGGGTTTGTTTGGTCAATGGGATCACGATTATCCAGACCGTCCACAGATTATGTTTGACCGCAGTGGTGTTGGCCGAGGCGGTGAAGCGTTCCCCGAAATGGTACGCATGGATTGGATGCAAGACTTACTTGAGTGGTTTACTTATTATCTCAAAGAAGAAGGACCACAACCTTGGCTTGGCGTAGAGATACAATCCAACCAAGGAGAATGGCGTTTTGAGGACCGTTATCCAATGAGCGAAACTACTGAAGTGATTTGGGAGTTAGGTAGTGCAGATTTGGTGTCTAGTGGTGACGGTAATGCGATTCGTCCTGATACAAGTTCCGGACCAGTTTATCAGACTCCGCCACTAGAAGAAGACCTCTACTTTGGCGGACTACCTCGCTTACATGTCAACGTCAACACTGCGACACTGGGTGGTCAAATTTACGCTCTGATGGAAGATTGCTTTGAAGGGACATGCATTCACATTGGTCATGCCATTATGGATTTGAGATACCATGCAGGTGGCTCACAAGTGCAGACATGGACACCGGTATTAGAGGAAATTACTGCAGTGATGGAATTCTTCCCTATGGACGTTGAAGTTGCGGCAGGGCACAGTATAAAATTGACCTTGCGCAGTACTGGAGAGGATTATCTGCCATCTGCAGCATCGACTTTGGTAACAGTAGTTGATGCAGGCTCAACCTTACAACTCGATATTTTTGACCCAGCAACTAGAGAGTATTACGACATAGTTCAGTGTACAGCACAAATATGTTTAGACAACGCTTAACTCGATTATATTGTCAAATTTAGTTTTCAATTATCATCTAGCGTGAAACATTATCTACTCAACTATTATCAGTAAATTACTGGGTGAAAATTGTGAGTAAGAATTGGAATAAAATATATCGCTATATCCACTTAACTGCTGGACTAATATTGGTAATATACCATGGCAGAATTGCCTGGTATCACAACGGATTTGTCGACACGGTTTGGTCGGCAGATACCGATAAATTTGTTTCTACCACTTTGATATTTTTTGTCATGTGGACTGGATTAGCAAAGTGGCCAATATATCCATGGTACAAGAAGCGACAAAATAAGAAACGTCGCGACGCTAGAGTCGCTGCAAAAGCAGCAGAGTGATTTAGCATACCTCGCGAAGGTTATTTAGGCAAAAAAATTGCAGTTTTTGGTCAATCTATTTAGGTAGATATTATAATGAAATATCATCACTCTCGAACCGATGTTTAAGCAAATAAACTCTATGCCTGCGAAAGTCTGTCTAATAATTTCTGCTTTAGTCAGCCTGATCTACTCTTTGAATTTCGTGTTGTTTGGTGACTGTTATGTTACTGGCGGCGACGGCTGTTTTACCCTGTTGTCAAATGATGCAGCAGAAGGTACTCAAGCATGGGGCAGAGGTGCTCCAGAAACCGGATTTAATGGTGCGTTAATGTTTGGTATTACATTGGCAACACTATTGTTGCTAAATGAAGGAGCAAAGGGAATGTGGAGAATGATGATCCCTGGTCTGATTGGTTTTACCGCTATGAGTGTGTCAATCTGGATGCATGGTGACTTTGAAGATGCTAGTGAAGCGCCAAAATTCGTTACACCGATCGTAACCGCGCTATATGGTGCGGCTTACTTCTTCCTCAAGGATGAGGGAGTAAATGATGGCTTAAGTGATTACAAACCTGGCATAAAAGTACAGGATAAAGTCGCGTTAGCTGGTCTTTCAGTTCTCGTGTTGACAGGTTTGTTTTATTCTCTGCGAATGATTTTCACCCCTGACAGCGTTATTGCTGATAACTTCGATACAGTGATTCCAGGCATGGCCAATGGAATGGGTACACCATCTGATGCTACAGTTGCAGTATCGGGAAGTCTAATTCTAATCTACACTCTATGGGCTGGACTTGTCTTGACAGATGGCGCCTCTGGAAAGTGGAGAATTATTCATCCATCGATGTTTGCCTTCTTGACTATAGTAATTGCAACTTATGTTGGATTTGTTAGCGGAATTGGCCGTAATGGTTCTGACTTGCAAAAGATGGATGCAATAGTTGGACCGGTAGTTATGCTACTTACTATGCTGACCTACTTCCGTTTGAAGGATGAAGGCATGGAAGACGGCATGACCATGATGG
>JAQXFJ010000228.1 GCA_029250385.1 Candidatus Poseidoniaceae archaeon
CCATCATCTATAAACCAACCTATGATATCAGTATCAGTCCAATATCCGGCATCATCGGTATTAATTTGATAAGTGTCAGGATTGTTTGCGTCTTGGTCACAAAGGCTAGTAATATAATCAAGGCCTTCTGCATTCCATGAGTCGTCAAACGATGGGGCACCATTTTCGTCATTAGTCACAAATTCGGTATCGACGAACTTAATACAATGGAATTCCCATTCATCGACATTACTGTCATCATCACCGTCGTCATCACCATAATTACAGATATCATCACGAACCCACTGTATCTCGACGTCATCGTTGGTGACAACAGCCGCTACAAGAGTGTAGCATCCTACATCAGTTAACAAGTGGTTTATGTCTACGTAGTAGATCATATAGCCATCACCCATGTCTGTGAATTCTGTAGGCTGGATAGTCATTGATGTTATCGCATTTCCATCCATGTCATAGAGGTCAAAATGAACTCTATTTACATTGTCAAAACCAGTATAAATTGAAAATTCAGGAACAGAATAATCATTTAGACTGCTTGCCCAATTATCGGTAAGAGCAGCGCTGATATCTGAGTTGCCCTGTCCATCATCGCCGTTGTCATTTCCTTCATCAGCATCATATCGCTCTAAGTCTGCAGAGTTTTCATTCTCTGAGCTCTGTCCTAAGTCGTCTGTGCAATGCCAATCACCATCATGTAGTTCACAGTAATACCACCATGTATCCCAAGAATTGTCAGCTTCATCATATTTACAAGACCAAACGTTTTCTCCGTCGTCAGAATTACCTTCCCATGCACAGTATCCACCATTGTAAGACTCCCAGTCAATCTCATCGTCGTTACACTCATCATCACAGTCATCATCCGCATTATCCATTCCATTCATTGGTGTAGTTCCGAATGGAAGAGCCTGATAGGGTATGGTAGTGTCTGTGCTAATGGTGAGGTAACCTCTTAACGCATAGTCACCAAGCATAGTTATTGATGAGGTTGAGGATTCATCGCCCATTGTTTCGGTTAGGGTCATTGAATTAACAACCAGATCCATTCCAAGAGTGAATGTCATGGTCATCGAGTAACCCATTCCATCATCCATTATTGTCGAGAATGCGTATCCGTTATCAGTGGCTAAGCCAGCTTCAAACAATGCAGTAGATGGGTCAAATGTGTCTGGGATTTCTACTTCAGGAGTTTCCATGTCGCCCATAACCATGTTGTTATTCATGTCCATGTCATCATCATCATCATCCATGTCCATGCTATTCCAAGTACTGTACTGAGTGGCGCTGTTCATCAACATCCTTTCGCCGTTCCAGTCAACCTGAATCAATGTGGTTCCATCTTCTGCAGCGGTGATAAGTTGAGATTGTGACCACATCGTAAACCCACTGTTATCTATTTCCATGCTGGTGTAAACACCATTTGGGCTGTAAGCATTTACCGAGACCCAGTTCAATTGTTGGTCTTGCCAGGAGTCATCTGTGCCTTCCATTGTCATACCCATCGTTTGGTCTGCGCTGGGTCCGTTATCCATCAAAGTGATGAAATCAGCAATTGAATTTTTCAAGACCATTTCAGTTAGACATGCATTGTTATTTGTTGCATTTTTATCATAATTGTAGGCTGTTTCGTCTGCATTGCAGCCGGGGATTTCAACGATTGCGTCAACGATTGAGTCAATGTCTTCGTCGGTTAAATCCATACATCCGGCCAGAACAATCGAACAGGCAAAAAGCACTGCTAGTATTTTCTTCATGGTAATAACTGACGACTCTTGGTTAATAAACCAATCACCGACCAATAATAACCTAAATTACCGCTTAATTGAAAAAGACATTACGGTAGGGAATGTCATAGTCCCTTAGTGTAGCGGTCCATCATGGAGGATTCTGGTTCCCCCGACCTCGGTTCAAATCCGAGAGGGACTACCAACTCTGTTGAAATTATTCTTCCTCAGGTGGCTTTTGGGCTGGAAACCTAATCCTTAGTGTAGATTGGGTTACGCTAGAGATTGTCCCGAATAGTAAAACGATTAATAGTAGGAAACAAGCAGAAAATAAGCAGAACAAAATATTGTAGTCTTCATTCCAACCGGTGTCGAATGGCTTGAACTTGTACATTATGTAAGCAAGAGAAACCGCCCAAAATATAGCAAGAGGCCAAAAACTCTCGCGTTTGCTCATACATTGGATTTTGCATCTTTTGAATTAAATGTATCGCCGGCAGTTGACATGTCTTAGTCAAAGGAATCATATTTCTTGGCCAGATCATCTTGCTTGCCAATGGTAAATCCTGTCACCATTTGCATGGCTGAACCGTATTTTATCATGCCAGAGTATTCCTGTACCTTACCAAATATTGTCACTCTTAAGCGATACTTTGTTTTCTTCTTTGTACGGCGTTTTCTATGATATTTGTAGAAATGGACGCCGACTTTGTAGCTGCCCTTTGGTGGATTATTAGTCCACACCACATTCTCAACCGGATTATTACTGACCGGTTTTACATTCATATCGACGTCAAGTTCTCCCCTACATTCGCTTTCCTTATTATTGAAATATATTCTTTCACCAGACGGGCAGAATAAATGCAAGTCTAAATCGTTGTAATCGTCCCATGCTAGTGATACTTGTACCGCACCTGATTTTCCACCTTCACGCTCAAGTCTTTCATCCAAGTCGTCATTTTCAGGGGGTGCTTCTTCGACAATGATACCTGAACCAACCATTTCAGTTTCAACAAATGTTGCGTGTTCTTCTAACTCATCTTCATTTTTTTCAATCCACTCGCCTCTAGCAGCTAGTTCCATAATGCGCTCTTCATCAGTGAGGTCATCTTCTACGACTTCTTCAATTTCTGGAAGCTCGCCGATGATGTCTTCCAAAATTAAGCGAAGTTCCATGATGTTGGTATTTCTCTCGCCATCTCTGGTTTTCCATTGGTCATACTGCTTCTCATTTAATTCTTCAATCTGCACAGTTCGTTCAACAGGTGGATGGTTTTCTATTGACTCTTCATTTTGAGCAATAACAGTGGTCGAGGTGTTGACGTTAGTTAGTGGAGGGAGGTCAGGTGCATACTTTTTCCTCCTCGCCTCTCTAAGTAACCGCATATTTCTGCGTTTATTTAGTTTGTAAGCCGTATACAGCGTAGCAGATGTTGCTAGACTAATACCGCCCACAATGAGTGGTCCCATGGATGCATTTGCACAGTGCTACTATATTGGAGATTGGGTCTCAGGTCATTTCAAGAAAGGAATGCTGAATTAATCTTGTTCAACATGTCTTTTCCTGGCCTCAATTCTGCATCTGGGACATCGATAAGTGCTGTATCGACCAGTCCCAAGTCTTCGATTAATGATGCTTTGGTGTTATCAAAATACAACAGACCAGTGACGTGCTTTGCATCAGTTTCTGCTTCATGCAGGGCAGTTAGTGCCGCAACAGCATTACTCGGGTCGTGTTCGTCAGAAATTGTTTCTAGTCTAATTGTTGATCCGTCGTGCAGAGTTATATCTCTAAAATGTCCTTCAGGGACTTCAACTTCAGTGATTGGGTTGAAATGCGGAATATAATCAGTCATGTGTAGAGTAACTTCATTTTCCTTGACATAGCCATAAGATTTCATTGACTCATCGTTATTGTTGAATGTTACACAAGGTGAAATTACGTCGATTAAGGCGAATCCTTTGTGAGACATTGCTGCCTTTAACAGGGCATTTAATTGTTTTTTAGAACCAGAAAAAGATCTGGCCACAAAAGTACATCCTAGGTTGATTGCTAGTGCGCATAGGTCAATAGGTTGAGTTTTATTGATTGGCCCTTTCTTCTTTTTCGAACCGATATCTGCGGTAGCAGAATATTGTCCTTTTGTTAAACCGTAAACACCGTTATTTTCTAAGACATAAACCATATCCATATTTCTTCTAATAGCGTGAATAAGTTGGCCAATTCCAATAGATGCAGAATCGCCATCACCAGAGACTCCAATGTATAGCAGGTCCTTGTTTACAGCATATGCTCCAGTGGTTACTGATGGCATTCTTCCGTGGACAGTATTGAATCCATGAGATTGTCCAAGATAGTATGCTGGTGTCTTTGAAGAGCAACCAATACCAGACATCTTAGCGATTTTATGAGGTTTAATCCCGTTTTCCCACGCCGCGTTAATTATCACATTTGAAATTTGGTCGTGACCGCAACCAGGACAAAGAGAAGACTTTCCACCGGTGTAACTATCCTTGGGCTCATTAATCACATTCAGTTTTATAGCTCTTGCCGGGCGTTCTGGCTTTTCACTCATAGCTGTCCCTCCTTCAAGGTCTTTAGAATTAAATCAGCGTAAATTTTTCCTCTTGGCGGCATACCGTCTGAGTATGCTACGCTGAGTAATTTTGGTACTAAATGGATTGGAATTTCCTTTCTTAATATGCCATACAATTGCCCATCTCGGTTAATTTCTAACACAATTGTTTTCTCATGTCGGTCAATGAAATTTTCTATTTCACTGTGTGCTGGTAGCGCTCTTAGCCTACATTGGCTAACTTTGATACCAGTTGCTTCGAGTATGTCGTCAATTTCTTGGATGGTATTTTCCATGCTGCCAAGATAAACTATTCCGATTTCACATTCTTTCTCTTCACGCAAAATAGGTGCAGGTAGTTGGTCTCTTGCGCTGTCAATCTTAGTGCGCAATCTAGTCATTAATTGTAGATAATCATGTGGTTTTTCGGAATATACTCCCATGGGGTTGTGACCAGTTCCTCGGTATAGGATAGGTGCCATGCCTGAGCCTGGAAGAGTTCTATATGGTATTCCATCACCATCGACATCAAGATATCTGCCAAATTCTTCAAACGCTTCAAACACATCACGGTCTCGAACAACTTTTCCTCTATCCATTTCTTGGGTAGGGTACTCGAATCCAGAACAAGCCCAACGGTTCATTCCTAGGTCTAAATCGCTCATGCCAAATACCGGTGTTTGGAATCTTTCGGTATAATCAAAGGCTCGCCAACCAAATTCAAAACATTCCTCCACCGTACCAGGGAACAGCACAATGTGTTGTGTGTCACCGTGACTGCCTTCGTAAAGCATGGTGATGTCTGATTGTTGAGTTCTAGTCGGTAGACCAGTTGAAGGCCCTACTCTGCAAACATCCCAAAATACGGACGGAATTTCTGCAAAGTATGCAAGCCCAATAAATTCCTGCATTAATGAAATTCCCGGTCCAGAAGTTGCAGTCATGCCTCTGCCTCCAGCCCAGCCGGAGCCGAGAACCATACCAGCAGCTGCCAGTTCATCTTCTGCTTGAATTACCGCACAGGTAGATTCTCCATCATCATTAGTTCTAATTTGTGGAATCCACTCTATCATGCCCTCGGCCAGTGATGATGAGGGGGTAATTGGATACCATGCTAATAGTTGGGCGCCACCAAATAATGCGCCTAGAGCGATTGCTTCATTGCCTTCAACAAAGAATTGTGGGGTTTCGATGGCCCTCTCTTCTACTATGTATGGGTCTTGCTTAGACAGGTTTTCGCGAAAGTATGATCTGCCCATTTCTAAAGCAGTAGTGTTTAATTCAATTGCCGACGCTTTACCTTTGAATTGTTTCTTGACAGCAGATTCTAGGGCTGCTTGTTCTATTCCCAAAATCTCAGCAAGCGCACCGACATAGACAATGTTAGTAATTAACTTCGCCAGTTTTGGATTAATCTTACGTGCAATCTGATTCATTGGTATAGGATATGATACTATGTCACCACGGTTCATCTCAAGTTTTGAATTCTCGTTCCACACAACTACAGTGCCTGGTTCTAATGCCGCTAAATCTTCTTCCCAGGTTGCTGGATTAACCAGTACTTGGATATCAGTCCGATTGCCTGGTGCTTGATAACCATGGTCTGAAAGCCTAATTATGTACCATGTGGGTAAACCAGAGATATTTGATGGAAACAGATTTTTTCCGCTAACAGGCACACCCATATCAAATAATGATTGAAGTAAAATGAGATTCGCTGATTGTGAACCTGTGCCGTTTGCTGTTGCAATATTAATTGTGAAATCATTGGCAATGTTTTCCATCGGATTATTTCTCCTTTGGCAGAGTTTCCTCGCCCTTAACGCTAGGGGTTGGCATACACTCTTTGAACATGTTGCTTGTAATGTAGTATGAATAGCGCTAGTTTCCAATAGTGAAACTCAAAACCAAACGCGTTGTGCGACCATCATGGCAGACGAAAAAATGGACAAATCTTGGGAAAAAGCACGCAAGATGCTTGACAAAGGAAATACCTCTGGATGTTTAGATTTATTGCGCGAGGTAGATGCTTCTGGTGAACATGCAACAACGTTAAGACTCGCCGGCGAAGCAACTTGGGCCAATGCGAAGAAAAAAGATTCAAAGGCTGAATACCGTAAAGCAGCGTCATTACTGCGCGATTCGGTAAAGAAAGCTCCAAGAAACAAAGGCAATAATTCGACTTACAACGAGTTACTCAATGAAATGCAGAACAAAGGTATCAAGGAAACAAATCTTCCGCGCCTGCTCAATGATGGGACACCTACAATTGCCGGCCTTGGGGCATTAGTGGGAGTGATTATTCTCGCCTTGTTGTTAGTCAAGGCTGCCACATACTCGCCACCAACGGATTTGCCTACCGAAGCAAAAATGCGTTTGACGTGGACAGATGCTTCTGGCGTGTATAACGATGAAACTATCACTATCTCCCTAGATCCTGATGCCGCCCCTGTGCATACCGAGAACTTACACTTGCACGCAGTTGCGGGTGAATATGACGACTCACCATTTCATCGAATCATCGATGGTTTCATGATTCAAGGCGGCGATTTTGAACGCCAAGATGGCACAGGCGGTTATGCTGCAAAGTGGTTTGGCTACTGTAATGGAGAAGCAATGGATAGTTCCACTGACTGTTCCAGTGAAACACTTTACACAATGCCAGATGAGGCGGACAATGGCCTTCTTCACACGCCTTGTACTATCTCGATGGCCAAAACCAGTCCACCGCACACCGGTGGTAGTCAATTCTTCCTAATTCCAGGTGATAGTACGCCAAATTGGCTAGATGGTGTTCACACCGTATTTGGCGATATTACCGAAGGCTGTGAATTTGTTACTTCAATCAGCGAAGTTCCCGTTCATGATGGAATAACGGGTCCGCAAGATTCTCCAATTAATCCAGTGACCATAGTTAGTGTGACTACCAACGGCGGAGAAGATACTCCATGGTGGTATTTCTGGTAATTTTGAACTGATTATCCAAAGCGTTTGATTGATAGATGTCTTCGTTTTGGGTTGGGCTATGACGACCGTCGACACCTTCAATGCAAAGCGAGAACTTTCCGTCGGTGGCGAATATTATTCGATGTCAGGGTTAGATGAAAACGGCATTGACACTTCGCACCTACCATATTCAATTCGTATTCTACTGGAAGGCGCACTCAGAGGCAACGATGGGTTCTTAATTACTGAACAAGATGTACGCAACATTGCAAATTGGCAACCTAACGCAGAGCGTGGTGAGATTCCGTTTAGACCCTCCAGAGTAATCTTGCAAGATTTCACCGGCGTTCCCGCAGTAGTTGATTTGGCAGCGTAAAGGGATGCCATGGTTGAGAT
>JAQXFJ010000231.1 GCA_029250385.1 Candidatus Poseidoniaceae archaeon
GTATTAAATTGCCACATCCTTGTGAAGAAGTTGTTGGCTGGTCGATGAATAATGGCATATTAGATATCACATTGAAATTGATTCCTCAGGGCTCTGCCCTGGATGGTGATGATGAAATCCCTTCTGCGGACATTAGTTTAGATTTCAGTGATGATGATGAAGATGAAGATGATGGTGGAATTCCAATATTTTGAAATGGATGTGTAAAAATGAGTAAAGTAATAGGTATAGATTTAGGAACAACAAACAGCTGTGTAGCAACGATTGAAAATGGTGAACCGGTGGTGATCGCCAACGCAGAAGGGGCCAGAACAACGCCTTCTGTTGTTGCATTTGCCAAAGATGGTGGTGAGCGTTTAATCGGCGTAACTGCAAAGCGACAAGCCGTAACTAACGCACAAAGAACTCTGTTGTCAGTAAAACGGCACATGGGCACTGATTGGAATACAAAAATAGACGATAAAGACTACACCCCTCAAGAAATCTCAGCGTTTATTCTTCAAAAGTTGAAGGCGGATGCTGAAGCATACCTTGGTGCAGAAGTCAAACAAGCGGTCATTACATGTCCTGCTTACTTTACCGATGCTCAAAGGACTGCAACAAAAGATGCGGGGAGAATTGCTGGCTTAGATGTGTTAAGAATTATCAACGAACCCACTGCTGCTGCGCTAGCATATGGAGTGGATAAGGAAGATGACCAAACCATCCTTGTATACGACTTAGGTGGCGGTACATTCGATGTTTCGGTTTTAGAAATCTACCAAGTCGATGGTCAGCCACAAATAGAGGTGAAGGCCACTGCCGGTAATAATAAACTAGGCGGAGATGATTTCGATGACCAAGTTATTGATTGGTTGGTGAAAGAATTCAAGAAAGATACTGGTATTGACTTATCCAAGGATTTGACGGCGATGTCTAGGCTAAAAGAAGCTGCAGAAAAGGCAAAAATCGAATTATCCGGAACTCAACAAACTCAAATCAATCTACCATTCATCACAATGGTTGATGGTCAACCAGAGCATTTGGATATGACCCTTACCAGGGCTAAATTCGAGAGTTTGATTGCTAAATTGATCGAGAACACAATGAAGCCTACCAGACAAGCAATGAAGGATTCTGGCGTCAAGAAAGGCGATGTTGACAAGGTGATTTTAGTCGGTGGCTCAACAAGAGTCCCCGCTGTCCAAGAAGCAGTAGAAAAAGAAGCTGGTAAAGCACCTTACAAAGGAATTAATCCAGATGAAGCAGTTGCTATGGGCGCGGCTTTACAAGCAGGAATTATTTCTGGTGATGAGGGTGTATCTGACATATTGCTGCTCGATGTTACTCCGCTAACTTTGGGTATAGAAACTCTTGGCGGCGTTATGACGACAATGATTGAAAGAAATACCACAATTCCTGCTAGAAGATCTGAGATATATTCTACGGCAACTGATAATCAACCAGCGGTAACAATTCACGTTCTCCAAGGAGAAAGAGACTTTGCAAAAGACAATGTAACTCTGGGCGAATTCACTTTGATGGGAATACCGGCTGCTCCTCGTGGCGTACCTCAAATCGAAGTTACCTTCGATATTGATGCTAATGGAATTGTTAATGTTAGCGCCAAGGATATGGGTACAGGAAAAGAGCAATCAGTTAAGATTGAAGCTCAGACTTCTCTATCAGAAGATGAAATACAGGCTAAGATTGAAGAAGCCGAGAATTTTGCTGAAGAAGACAAGCAAAGAAAGGCCAAGGTAGAATTGCGTAACATGGCTGATCAGGTTCTATATCAAACAAGGAGAACTATCGACGAAGCCGGAGATAAACTTGATGAAGATGATGTTGGACCAGTTAAGTCACATCTCGATGAACTAGAAAAGTTGGTTCAAGATGACGATGGAAAGCCCCTGGAAATAGATAATGTGGATGATGCGGCAATTCAAGCCAAGGTTAAGGAAATCGAAGAGGCTATGCATGCTGTTTCAGCGAAATTGTATGAAGCTGCATCCGCAGAAATGTCTGAACAAGACGGTTCTTCAGAAGATGGTGAAATCAGTGTTGATGACGATGATGTTGTCGATGCTGACTTTGAAGTCGTCGATGAAGATTGAGTCGCGCTTATTTCATAGAGGCGTGTGGCCCAACCATGAGCGAGGCTCCGATTCTAAGAGATACGGCGCGTTCAAAGGGTCGCGACGCACTACAAAAAAACATTCAAGCGGCTCTTGCCCTTGCTGAAGCGATTCGCTCAACTTTAGGGCCAAAAGGGTTAGATAAATTATTGATCGATGATGATGGCCGTACCTTGGTAACAAATGATGGAGTCACTGTTTTAGAGACTGCTAAGGTTGAACACCCGGTTGCTAAAATGATGATTAGTGCATCCTCTGCGCAAGACAGAGTTGCGAAAGACGGTACCACTAGCACAGTTATACTAGCGGCGGAAATGTTGCAAAATGCTTGGCAATTAATCCTCCAGGGAATTCATCCGTCAACCATAGCAAGGGGTTTTAGAAAATCAGAACAGTTTGTCCTAAAGAGCCTTGAAGAGATCTCCCTGCAGGCTAGCGGGGATATGCAAAAAACGGTTGTAGAGACCTCGCTAGCTGGCAAGGGCCACAGTTCTATGCAAGAAACGATTGCTGATATTTCCCTTCGAGCGGTTAAGATGATTGTTGATGGCGAAAGTATCGACCCCACTAAAATAAAATTGATTTCACAAACAGGTGGGCGGGTAGAAGAATCTAGTTTAGTTCAGGGTTTAATGATACCAAAAAAGCGTATCGCTTCCAAAATGCCAAAAGAGATTTCTGAAGGTAAGATATTGTTAATCGACGGCGGATTAGAGAAGAGAGGTGTCAAAGGTGATTTGAAATTAAATGTCACAGAAACTGGTGTTTTAGAATCATTTAGGCAGCAAGAGCGGGTGTTATTGAAATCACAAGTCGACAAGTTAGTCGAGTATGGAGTTGATGTATTGGCTTGTAAAGAAGGCATAGATGATGATATTCGTGACTATCTTGTTAAAAATAATATTCAGGCCTTTCGTCGAGTGTCAAGAAATGATTTAAACATGCTCTCTAGGGCTTGTGGTGCAATACTAGTTAATTCAATAAGCACTAGTAGAGTTAATGACTTGGGTGGATTTAAATCAAGTAAAAATATCTCCTTAGATGGGAAGGATTTCTGGGTAGTAGAAGCTGTTGGTAAGGCTGCAACAATTATTGCCAAAGGTAGTACCGTTGACATAATCGGTGAAGTTGAGCGATGTTTTGATGATTCGCTTGGGGTGTCTGTACAACTAATTGAAGATGGAGAAATCGTCTGTGGCGGGGGGGCATCTTATGTCGCTCTTGCCCGCAAACTAAGGAGATTTGCGGAAACTATGCCTGGAAGAGAACAATTAGCAGTTGAGGCATATGCTGATGCGATAGAAGTTATTATTCGGGTTTTAGCAGAAAATGCCGGCATAGACCCTATTTCTTCGTTGATTGATGTTGTGGCAGAGCAAACTAATCTTCATTCAGATCATATTGGGATAAATTTGACAACGGGAAAGCCTGCTAATATGTTGGAGTTGGGGGTTCTTGAACCAAAGGGCATCATTAAACAGGCTCTCATTGGTGCTACTGAAGTGTCAATTTCGATTCTCCGTATCGATGATGTTTTGTGGGCCAAGCAAGATATCGAAGCGCCAGTCCCGCCTCAATCTGATATGTGATGAAACCCGCGTGATGTCTATCATAACTGGACAGATGTTCAAATACTCGAAAAAATGGAGGGTTTCTTATGGGCACTGATAATTCTATTTGTGTTGGTATTGATGATATTGCCATTCACTTCCCTAGATTGTACATGGACATGAAAGATTTTGCCGATCTTAGAGGAGAAGATTATGGTAAATTGAATAAGGGTCTTGGGCTCAAAGCAATGTCTATTCCAGACGTTCATGAAGACACGGCGACAATGGGCGCCAACGCAGTGATGAAACTCATCGATAGGAATGGTTTGAATCCGCGTAATATTGGGCGTATGTACCTTGGAACCGAATCTGCGCTAGACGGTGCAAAGCCAACTGCGACCTATATCGTAGATATGTTGACCCAACGGTATTCTGAAAGATATGGTGAGGATTGTTTTCGTAATTGTGATGTTGTCGATATGACATTTGCTTGTATTGGGGCTGTTGATGCCATGCACACCACCTTAGATTGGGTTGCCAGGTCAAATAATGACGATGAGAGATTGGGAATTGTGATATTTTCTGATAATGCAAAATATGCTCTTGAATCTGCGGGAGAATATACTCAAGGCGCTGGTGGTGGAGCTTTATTGATCAGAAGAAACCCCCGCTTGTTAGAGATTCCAGATTGTATTGGTGTCTCAACAACCCCAGTTCACGACTTTTTCAAGCCACGTAGAGAGGTTTCTGTTAAGTCAATTATTTCCAATGTAATGACATTGGCCCAAGAGGCCGGACAATCAATCAAGAAAGGTCTTGTTGAAAGAATGATTCGTCACCTTCCCGCCTCCACGGTAAGGAAGTTGGGTATTTTTGCTCATGGTGAAGAAAAAGTCAGTGTGCACAGAGATGACCCTGTGTTTGACGGCCAGTTTTCAAACAGGTGTTATCAAAGTGCGGTCAGACAGGCTTTCCATAATTTTAGAGAAAAGGCTGAACGTGCAGGGAGATATAATCCCGAAACAGATGAGCGATTCACTGAACAGTGGAGTCGTATTATCATGCACCTACCGTATGCATATCAAGCAAAAAGGATGTTTCCGGATGTATTTAGGCATGATAGAGAGGATACTGACTTTTGGAAGGATGTCGCAGAACACCTCGGGCCAGCCCCAGAACCTCACAACTCAGATGACCCTATTATAATCGAAATTTGGGAGAAAGCTATGGATGGATATCGTAGGGCTATTTCTAAAACCCCACAATATTTAGATTTCCACGCCAGTAGAATAGAAAAAGGTCAGCGCGCTAGTAGTTTGATTGGAAATCAGTATACAGGATCTATTTTCCTAGCATTGATGTCATCATTTGAATCTGACTTGGAAGAAAATGATAATCTGGACAATGAACTACTTGGTTTATGCGGGTATGGGTCTGGTGCAAAAGCAAAGGTGTTTGAAGGGAAAGTCTCACCAAGGTGGCGAGAAGTTGTCTCTAGGTGGAATTTATTCGAGCGGTTAGCTGGAAGAGTTGCTATTGATCATGTCACTTACGAAAACCTGCACAAAGGTCTGCAGAGCGGTAGTGTAGTTGAGCCAGAAGGCGAATTTGCTTTAGTAGAAATTACCGAGTCTGGTGTGCAAGAAGGCGCTAGAAGATACAAATGGATTGGCGCTTAAAAATCTAATACGACCTTTCCGCAGTCACCACTAATTGCTAAATCCATAGCCGATGTAAAATCTTCATACGGCATGCGATGAGTAACCAATGTTTCAATATCTATTTTACCTGCACTAAGTAGCTCATGCATTGTATCCCATGTCGACCACATCTTACGTCCATTAATCCCTTTTACATGGAGATATCTGAATACGATTTCATTCATCGGCACTTGGGTTGTTTCACTACCATATACGGATAGTACATTGACATAGCCGCCCATTCTTGTAGAGTGAATGGTATTTGATAATGCACTTGGAGCTCCTGAAAACTCGCATGAGTTGTCCACGCCCTTACCGCTAGTGTGAGCCAGAATTGTTTCCACTATATTGTCATCCTTGCCAAGAACTAGGTCTGCACCTAACTTCTTTGCTAACTTCATTCTTGCCTCATTATCCCAATCAATGGCAATTATTTTTTTGGCGCCCAGTGCTTTAGCGGCATTTACTGCAAATAGGCCAATTGGACCAAGGCCATGTATAGCGACTATCGAGTCTTTTACCGGCCCGCCGGTAAGAGTATGAATGGCGTTTCCCAGTGGGTCTTGAATAGATGCTAATTCAAGTGGGATATTATCTGGTATATGTCTAGCGTTTGTGGCTTGGATTGAAAAATATGGAGCGAAAGCTCCGTCTGAATGTACTCCAAATATCTCCCCATTTTCACAAATATGGGCATTCCCTTCGTCACATCTATCGCAATCCCAACATGCAAGATGACATTCAACTGCAATCTTATCACCTATTTTGTGAGTGTTAACATCCTTACCTATTGCAACGACTGTTCCGCATGTTTCATGGCCGGTTATGGTGCCAGTCGGGACGTTTTCTGCAGCCCAATGATCCCACTTCCAAATGTGGATGTCGGTGCCGCATATTGATGTGGAATGAGTTTTCACTAACACCGCATCATCTGCGCAATTTGGCAAAGGTGTTTCAACGAGATTAAACCCCCCTTTTTCCGGCTTGGTTTTTTTCCAAGCCATCATTGTAGTCGGTAAATTCTCCATCTTGCTCACTTACCTGTCGGTGAAGGCACCCTTTGATAATTCTCTATGAAAGTCACAATAATTATGAGGAAATTATTTTCCATTTCTCGGATATGTTGATTAAGGGGTCATCGGTGGTAAAAAACCCGTTGGTGTGTCATGAAGTACGTTGTTGTCAGCGGAGGAGTCTTATCTGGGCTTGGGAAAGGGGTCACTGCTAGCAGTATTGGGGTCTTGATGAAAAGTGCTGGCCTAAGAGTCACCTCAATAAAAATTGACCCTTACCTGAATAGTGATGCTGGAACGATGTCGCCATTTGAACATGGTGAGGTTTTCGTTCTTGATGATGGTGGAGAAGTCGATCTTGACTTAGGAAACTATGAGCGATTTCTTGACATTAATTTAGGCAGGGATAACAATTTGACAACTGGTAAAGTTTACTCAAAGGTAATTGAAGCTGAAAGAAGAGGTGATTACCTTGGTAAAACCGTTCAAGTTATCCCCCATATAACGAATGAAATTCAAGACTGGATTGAGCGTGTTGCTCATATTCCAGCTGATGGTAAGAAGGATGCACCTGATGCTTGTATAATCGAGTTAGGAGGGACTGTCGGTGATATTGAATCGGCACCCTATATCGAAGCGCTTAGGCAATTTCAGTTTCGCGTAGGACGAAAGAATGTTACTTTCGTTCACGTTTCTTTGGTCCCGGTAATGGGACCTGTTGGTGAACAAAAAACCAAACCAACTCAACACTCTGTTAAGGAGTTGCGCGGCCTAGGGATCACTCCCGATATCCTAGTTTGTCGTTCGACAAAGCCTATGACGGAAGAGACGAAAGAAAAGTTGGCTGCATTCTGTCATGTTGCGCCTGAAGCTGTTATGTCAACCCACGATGTACCCAACATTTACCATGTTCCATTAATGTTAGAAAAGCAAGGATTGTGTAAGATACTTGATATTGATTGTAGTGATTCAACTTTATTATCCGATTGGGAAACTATGGCCCACGATTTAGATTTGCTAAATGAAGATGTTTCCATTGCGATGGTGGGCAAATATACCGACCTCTCTGACGCATATTTATCAGTAATCAAAAGTTTACAGCATGCAGCAATGAAAGTCAAACGCCGGTTGACTATTAATTGGATTGAGGCAAGTCATTTAGAAACAAGTTGGAAGAAAGACAATTCTCAAGAACATGATGATGCTTGGGGATTATTACGAGACTCGAATGGAATTTTAGTGCCTGGTGGATTTGGCGACAGAGGTATTGAAGGCAAGATTATAGCAGCTCAATATGCTCGAGAAAATAACATTCCGTATCTAGGAATTTGCCTTGGGTTGCAAGTAGCGACCATTGAATTCTGCCGTAACGTGCTTGGTATTTCGGGGGCAAATTCAACAGAATTTGATGACAATCCTGAGTTTCCTGCGGTAATCTTCATGCCGGAAATTTCCAAAACCCATTTGGGTGGAACTATGAGGTTGGGCAGCAGACCAACAATATGGCAAATTGATGATTGTAAGATCAAGCGACTATACGGTGAGGGTGAATCCGTTGATGAAAGACATCGACACAGATATGAAGTGAACCCGGACTTAATCCAACAAATAGAAGAGGCTGGTTTGATGTTTGTTGGCAAGGATGAAACCGGGCAACGGTGTGAAATTTTTGAATTGGCAGGCCACCCTTATTATGTTGGAGTACAATATCATCCTGAGTTTAAATCAAGACCGGGAAGACCCAGCCCCCCGTTCCTTGGTTTGTTAATGGCTGCTGCTGGTATGAAATTCTAATCATGCCTCAGAGACTCTAATTACTCTAGTTGTCCTATACCCTTGTAGCATTTTGACAAATTTGCGTTCTCTAAATTCTTGATCTAAATCGCTATCTCCAGTATCTATTCTTACATTTGATAATCCGGTTAGTTTTGCCGGGGTTGCAACACCAAGGACTGAACTAATGCCGATTAGGCGAAGGACAGTTGGTGAAAGTTGAAGGTTACCTCGACCGATTAAGAATCCTTGACCGCCCATTGGAGAAAGAAGGAGAATTTTGTTGCCGGTGTGTTGTTGTAATATCTCTATTAGTTGCTGTTCATTTAGGTCTGCATAGATCTTATCGTTATGTTGAATATCTATCCCTAAGAGAGTTAATTTCTGATTAAGTAGATCGCCAATCATTCTAAGAGTTCCCCCACTCCCCCAAACCACCATTAAATTAGAATCTGCTTCGATTAAATCAGCGATATGAGTAGCTAACCCTTCAATTATCTCCTCTTCGGAGGCACGTTCAACTTGTTGTTTAGAGCCTTGCATGAATCTGGGGCTGGCAGGGGTTAGTGCTTCACCATACATTCGAACTTTCCATTCCCCAGCTAGATAGATTTCTTCATCTAAATCCATGACTTCTGTTATTGATGACATTAAGTCTCCAATAGCAAAAGAAAACAAAACCTCTGCTGCCGCATTGGGAGTAGTAGCAAAGCAGCCTGAATGCATTTTAACGCCTCCCGGCACGCCTATTAATGGTATTTTTTTATCTCCAAGTGCGTTGACTATGTCGCGAGTTGTGCCATCTCCTCCAGCATACAATATCACATCGACTTCATTATCGATTAGTTGTTGAACTAAATCATTAGTGTTTAGAGCATTTGTCGAGTTTGGGGTTTTACCAATTATATGGTAATTAAGAGTTGCTAGCCAGTCTCCACCCATTCTTCCCTCCCAAGTGTATATTTCTGGTTTGATATTAGCCCTATTTAGTGAGGATTTGAGTAACTCATCAAACTTAACGATACATTGAGTCATTCTAGGCCCAGCTCTGTCTTGAGCTCCTGCTTCCCGAGCCTCGGCAGCCCTTCCGTCACTACCCTTGAACCCCAACCTACCGCCTAGGCCAGCATCGGGGTTGACGACTATACCGACTCGCATGTTACCGGGCTATCTTAGTACTTCATGAAGGTCTGTGTCATCATAGTAGACAAGGAAGCAAAGATTTCATTTGCTATACATCCATATGCACAATTATGGTGAAGAATAGCGAAGTACCTGATTTGGATTCGGCGCTTGAGAAAAGTTTTGCTGAAATGAAAATCGGAGAAGAAAATTTTTCCAATGAGAAGGTTACTGAACAAAACCAAGAAACTAGGGCTCCAGATATCGTTTATGGACAAAAATATTCCTCACAGAACCAGTCTGGGAAAATTATTGTAAAGCCGATTGTAGCAACTAAAGAAGTAATTGAAAGTGGCGTAGATAGTGAAAACTTAGTAATTCAAAAAGATTCAGACGGAGTGGTTCTTCCTAGCCCCAACACTGTCGTTGTTGACTCACCAACCTCCACTATTGGAGATGATTTTGCTGTTGATTGGTAATTTCTTATTGATAATGATAATCATTATGTTTATCAGTCTCTTTTTGTTAGCAACTATATGGAAGGATACGGTAAGACCGGTAAAGACACAAAATGTCCCGTTATGCACGGTTCAATGACAAATACAGAATATGGAATGGCAAACCGAGACTGGTGGCCAAAGCAGATTGATTTGTCTATTTTACATCAACACGACAAAAAGTCTAATCCAATGGGTGAGGATTTTAATTATCGAAAAGAGTTTGAAAAATTGGATTATGCGGCTCTAAAGAAGGATTTGCATGAGTTAATGACTGATAGTCAAGATTGGTGGCCTGCCGATTATGGACACTATGGTGGATTTTTCATCCGTATGACTTGGCACGCTGCAGGAACCTACCGTACTGGTGACGGTCGTGGTGGTGGCGGCACTGGAGCACAACGTTTTGCTCCACTAAACAGCTGGCCTGATAACGGAAACTTAGACAAAGCAAGAAGACTCTTATGGCCAATAAAAAAGAAGTATGGTAACTCGATTAGTTGGGCTGACTTACTTATTCTAACAGGAAATATTGCTATTGAATCAATGGGCGGACCTGTGTTTGGATTTGGCGGCGGCAGAGCTGATATTTGGCACCCTGAACAAGACATTTATTGGGGTGCTGAGGATGAATGGCTTGGCGATAATCGATATGGTGATACTCGACAAGATTTGCAAAACCCATTGGCTGCGGTTCAAATGGGATTAATTTACGTTAATCCTCAAGGCCCAAATGCAAATCCTGATCCTTTGCTAAGTGCTCAAGACATCAGGGAAACATTTTCTCGAATGGCTATGAATGATGAAGAAACCGTAGCATTAACTGCTGGAGGTCACACGTTCGGTAAGGCTCATGGCGCAAGTCTAGAGGACCATAAAGGGCCTGAACCAGAGGGTGCAGGACTAGAAGAGCAAGGATTTGGTTGGACTAGCGACTACGGAAGTGGTGTAGGCAGTGATACAATTACTAGCGGAATTGAGGGTGCATGGACACCTAACCCTACACAATGGGATAATGCTTACTTTGGTATGTTATTCAAGTACGAAGATAGTTGGATTTTGGAAAAGAGTCCTGCTGGAGCCCATCAATGGACACCAGAGAACCCTGATGCAGAGGATATGGCTCCTGATGCAGAGGATTCTAGCAAGAAAGTACCCACTATGATGACCACTGCTGATATGGCAATGATTAGGGACCCAGAATACCGAAAAATATCAAAGATGTTCTATGAAAACCCTGAAAAATTCGCTGATGCATTTTCTCGTGCATGGTTCAAATTACTTCACAGAGACATGGGGCCAAAGGTTCGCTACCTTGGACCCGATGTTCCTAGTGAAGAGTTGATTTGGCAAGACCCGGTGACTGCAGGTTCAACCTCATACGATGTAAATGCGGTAAAAGAAGCGATCAAAGGAAGTGGACTTAGTGTTACCCAAATGGTTGAGACTGCATGGGCTAGCGCATCCACTTT
>JAQXFJ010000240.1 GCA_029250385.1 Candidatus Poseidoniaceae archaeon
CAAACATGACATCGTAAAGACCTTGATTATAGTTACTGGCTTTAGAAAATTGCCAGTTAACGATGTAAAGAATCACGAATATTGCCCCAACTACGGTGAAAATTATCGGACCTACTCCCGCATCCTTGTCACCGATATCGCTTGTTGAAACAAATATAAAGAGGAAGCCAAATAATGCTAAAATCCCTACAGAATTGGATAAAACACCTTGTATGGGAGTAGATTTTTCTCCTGCGGAATTCACATATTTGATTCGGGAAACGAATTGTCCAAGATTCCTACCCGTCTTAAATGGCAACAGAATCACATTCAGCACCATCATTATTAGTGCTACGACAATAAGAATAGTTGTTACTAATCCAGTATCGCTGGCCATCATAAAGAGGGCGGCGAACAAGACACCAAAGTTCCACGCAAAATTGACAAACCAACTCATGGTGCGATCTAATTTATTAGCCATTTCGAAGCCATCTGGAATCCCTGATGAACGTTCTGTACGGGGTTTACGTGCCTTCTTAGCTTTCTTTTCCTTATTTGCTCTTGGTTCTGCAACAGCCACAGGTGCTGCAACCTTCTCAACAGCTTTAGCTACTGTTTTAGCTTTCACAACAGCCTTTGCAACTGGTTTTGCCTTTGCAACCGCTTTGGCTTTAGCGACTGCTTTGACTTTTGGTTTTGATTCGCTTGCTCCACCTGCTTTATCTAATAGTCCCATATTATCATCCTCACTGATACATTTCTCCGATAGTGCTGTAAATTTTGAAATCAGAAGAACCGACAAAGGTATCAATTGATTCGGAATCCATGTTACCAAGCTGTCCATCGACAATACTGAAAAATAATGACCTCAAGTCATCATCAGCAGATTGTGGATCGCTGCCAACTGTTTGGTATACTGAAAAGTCATCTGATTCAACAAATGATTCGACAACATTTGCCGGTAAATTAGAACCTAACAATTCGTCAACTATTGCAACGAATGTCACAAACAAGTCTTCTTCATTTGATACTTGAGCAATGACTGGTACCGATTCAGCGGAAGGTGTAGAAGTGGATTCCACTGATTCGATATTGGATTGAGCAATTGATGATTGAAGTTGTTTTCTTTCCTTTAGCAACGATTCTAGTTGTGGCTTTAGTTCTGCCAATAGGTCTGCATCCCCTTCTGCTTTTGCTTCTTGATAACTGGGTTTCAAGGTTCGAATTTCGTCTTCAATTTGGATTAATTGCTCTTCTTGAGACAGTTCATTTGTCTCGTCATCCAGTAGTTCAACTACTGGAGCATCCCTAACTTGGGCTATTTTATCATCGTGTTGTTGTTTTCTAAGAACAATAATATCGCGGTCTAGAGCATGTCCAAAACGGTCGGCATATCGGTCTAATAATGACCCCGCTTCACCAGCTGAAATACGGTCTATGTGTCCATAAATTTGCGGCAGCGGTTTGTTAGACTTTTTAGCCCAAAGTTCATTATAATCATCGTCTTTTTCTGAACTTTCTGTAACGGTTTCTTTAATTCCAACTGGCTCTACTACCGCAGGCATTGGCGGTGTAGGAAGAGGAGGCATAGACGCTGCATCCGGAAGTGGTAATGGCATTCCCGGCATTGGTGGCAAGGGCGCCGGGGGGAGGGTTAGGTTAGTTTGTTCCGGAGCAGATTTTTTC
>JAQXFJ010000248.1 GCA_029250385.1 Candidatus Poseidoniaceae archaeon
TAGTAAGTTCGTGATTGACCAAAACCCAGTTGTTGTCTGGAGTAACCTTGATGTCAATCATACGGCCAACTTCAGCGTAATAGGTTGAGAGTAAAGTAATATTATTTGGTTTTGAAATATCCAGAATTTCAAACTGGTTGTAAGAGGAAACATAAGCATAGCAACCACCTGAACCGTCTGGGTTTTTGACACAGTCTTCCATGAAATTGCCTTCTATGGCGATTTCAGAAGAGTCGCCAGGGGTTGGCCCGACATTCTTGAATTCGGGGTAACATGGTCGTCCAGCAACGTTGTCAAGTTCAGCAGGTGGTGCAACATTACCATCACAGTTTAGGTTGTGATAATCAATTAGTTGCATGTTGCTAGTTTGTAGTCGGTGAGCGAGTAAATCGGTGTGACTGTGGTTTTCATCTTCAATCTCGATTGTTGGGTCAATCCATGCTTCTTGTTCCATGGAGGAAGATGAAGAGTCTTCTTCGCCGGCAGACATAATGACATATGCGCCAAGAGAAAGCATACTGACGCTTACTAAGCCAACGATTGCATACATTATGAGTTGGTCTGCGCCATTCCAATCGCGAGTCATACCTTCTTTACGCATGGTCGGTTCAAAAAGCGGTATTATTTGAATTGATGGAATAAACGCTTGTTGGGATTATTTATTTACGAGCGGCTGTGGTTTTGGAACATGGCCATCAAAACACGAGTATTAGCCCTGACAATTTTACTTGCTTTTGTTGCCGGTCCGGCAATAGTTTCTGTCCAAGCACATACTGCAAGTAGCTTTACTGTGCTAATCCAAGAAGATGGGTTTTCTCAAGACAATCCCCTGATTATTCAAAACGACTCAGTTATTTGGTACAATGTTGACAATCAGTCCAATTTGACTCACCGAATTGTCTACGATTTTGATGGTGACGGCTTGTACAACGGCACCTTTGATTGGGATTCAGGTGAACTATCTTACGACTGCGAGCGGGATGAGAACAACACAAAATTAGACGAAAATTGTACTATTAATTTCATAGTTACTATGGACATGAATTGGACTGTGGGAAATTATACTTACCAAGATCTCCGTTCTGATGGTTCGGTGGTTAATGCCACTATCCAGTTGATTGCCGATAATGGCACCCACGTAGAAGCAAATGTACCCTCAATAGGTAGTGAATTTGGCGTCATTAATGATGACAGAGATACTACAACCAGCACTGAAAGCGAAGATGATGGATTAACCCCAGAGAAAATGTTGCTCTATGTTGGACTGTTTACCGGCATTTCTTCTGGCCTGCTGCTTGGTATACTGATCGCTAGAAAATCTGGTGAAGACGAGCCGTTAGATGCTTCACAAGAAGCCAAATCTGAAAAAATAGTCAATATCACAATCCAAGATTCCGTGATAATGGGCGACTTATCAGTAAAAGAAGGCGAGTAATCTAGAGTCACAACCATATGGCGCTATATTACTTCAAAATAGATATTTTCGACTAATGCCGGCTAAATCTTCAAAAGGCAATGTACTGAACCACGGACGATAAAATGTCAAGTGCACCCGTTCGCCCCACTAGGCCAAAAGCGATTATTTCCGCAAATCCAACTCCTGGAAGCTTATTTCAGGGCTCTTCCTCAATGCCTTCATTGTCGGTAGTTTCACCAGGTCCGCTACCGGCAAATGCTGTGGTTAATCCGCTACAGAAATTTGCTCAATTGATCCTTTATGGAATTGCTATGTTCGCAATTTGGGGCGGTATACTCGCAATTGCGTTTGCCGAGAATTCAACAAATCTCAATTTCTTGATCTTAGGAGTGGGTGGCTTAATTTCGGCTGGAATGGCAATTGCACTGGTTGAATGGCAGCGTAGAAAAGGTGGAGCTGAGTTACATAGCGTTCACGATTACCTAATTGGCATAGGTTTCTTCTTCTCCGCAGTTGGCGTTTTATGGGGCTCAAGATGGTTGATTGGCGAAGCCGCATCAAATTATTCTTGGTTCTTGAATGAAGGCATTCCATATTCAGACACTGACTGGTCACCTTCAGCCGAAGCGATATATGTTCAATTAGCCGCCTGTTTTATTCTGATTTTTGGTCAGGTAATGTATCTTAACAGATTGAAAGGCAAGGTGATATTTGGATGGTCTGTAGCAACATTCACTCCCCTTGTATTAGCCATTATTGGATTTGGCCCTTGGATGAGATGGTCTAATGACATCGTATCTTGGGAATTAGGAATTTCAATAATCTCTTTGACTGCTGTATCCATGTGGCTATCTTTACGCTCAAATAGTGGAATAATATTTGCCATTGCAGCATTGGCAAGCGGAATTATTCCGATATTATATGAAATGCAAAATAATCCTGCAGATGATGTTGGAGCGGGTGGAGCACTTTCTTTGATTATTTTCATAATCATTGTTCAAGGTTGGTTAGCTGCGGACCATCGTCTTAGACAAGACCTCATGCAATGGGTATCAATTTTCCTTGTTGGCGAAGTAATCATCGCCATGGTTTTTGCTAGGTCGGAAGAATTGAATTTAATTCTTGGACCATTTAGAGCAGAAGAATACGGTGATTTATCCAGCATAATCACCCTTCAAGTAATTCTTTGGTTGACAGTATTACTTGCCTATTTCCCTGCGACACTTAAACGACGAATCCCCTACATGCCAATAGGCTTAGCAGCATCGTTATTCCTAATTGTTCCACAAGCAAGCATCATACCTTGGGCAATAACCATCATTATGCTGCCCTATCTGCTAATTATTTCCAAGATTACTCGAAGATGGGTTGCCAATAGTACCATTATCGCAGCAGGTGCGTCATTCTTTTTACAAAGTCATCTTAATTCGAATGGATTTTACTATGAATATTTTGATTCTATTCTCATTATTGCTTTACTGGTAACTAGTGAAGTGGCCCGCTCTAAAGATAAAATCGATAACTTTGCTCACTTTACATTACTTGGAACATTAGTCGTCTCCTCTCCAGTATTACTTGGAAGTAATGTTTTGGTTCCATGGACTATCGTTATTTACACCATAATAACCTCTTATCTAATGTTGAGGGAAGCGCAAGAAAATAAGTCTGAAAAATCAGCTATGGGGGCTAGTTCAGCGCTATTTACCTCGATGATTCTATCGGTGCTACTGTCTTTCTTAGGTCGCCTTGAAGTTCCGCTTCCTGATTCTATTTCTGATGCTTTATCGGGATTCAATATCACCTTGGCGATTGTTGGAATAATTGTATACTTGAGTATGATGAAGTTCAAAGAAACAGAATTGGATGTTGGTTATTTACTTAACATGGTTAATTCCAACAGGAGAAAATTGGTTCCTATTTTTGATCCAACAACGGGAAATTGGGTAATACACAAAGAGAAAATCGAGCCAACTAATGAAACCAAGGGCTGGGGTACACTGAGTAGAATGAGCCTGTTAGGGCCGCTACTTCTGTTCAGTATATCTGTTTCATCAATCGAGGCAAAAAGCATCGCTTTGGATATTCAGTGGATAGTTTTGATGTTGATTCCAATTGGCATAATTATCAAGGAAGTACTAGAAGAAAAAGAAGCGTCTTCACTTGGAAGAATGGTGGCAATTTGGCTGATGGTTATTGTTGCTTCTCCGGTTGCCTTCAAATTAAACTATGCTGCGGCTGAGGTTGACCAATTAATTATCAACGGAGTTATATTTGATTTGATGTTACTAGCAGGCCCGCTAATTGTTTCAGCATCACTTAGCAAGAAAGGCATCAACTTTGCAAGTCTTGATGAAAGCGCAGATAGAATTACCTTACTCGGTTTACTTGCATTAGGTTTGATAGATTCTAGTGGAGGAATTTTATTCATTACAATGTACCTATTAGTATTTTCAAGGGCGTTAAAGCATCGTCAAAATTTACTATTATCTTTAGCACCGATTGCCATTATATTATTCCAGGATAGATTTGCTTGGGATAGTTCGATGATATACTCATTGCTTCAATTAATTGATGTCACAGCTTATGACCCGAGTCAAGTGACGGTTCTTGGAATAACTAGACTATCGTGCTTGATAATGGCATCTACAGCTTTAATCATCCTTGCTAAAGGTGTTATTGAGGGAAGAGCGGGTCTGGGTGAGGGAGTTGCTGAAACGCCGTTAGCATTCCCGGCTATTTGGCTAGCGCTTGGCCTAGCGGGAGTACTAACTGAAATTGGTTGGTTGTTCGTGATTTTAACTCTACTATTATCAACTTATTCATGGCTCTCTGGCAGAATAGAACTTATTCCTTGGGCACCAATTTTTATGTTCATCTCTTTGTTGATCGGGTTTGCCAGTAGTTCTGTGTTTGGAGATCATACTGACGAAGAAATATTCTCCAATAGTATTCTAACAACAGGGCTATTCACTTTGCTGATCAATCAACTATCTAGAAGTGGTTTACTATATCGTTGGGCGAAGGTTGCGATTGAAAGCGTTAGACACGATCAAATGTTGGATATTGCATCAATTGAAGGAAGAGAACAATTGACTACAGCTAGTAAGTATGTCGCAATAGTTTGTCTTGTTTTATCATGGAATGCACTAGTTGGAATTGGTACTTTATTTGGTGCAATTTGGATTACTAAAGAAGTATTTGCCGATGGTGGAAAGAATGGCATCCTAATGTTGCCGATTTTACATGTTTTCGCAATCTGTAATTTAATTGTTCAACTAGATGTATTGACTGATTCAGAAATTAATAAAGTTGCAGGGACAGTACTAATGGCAAATGGTCTTTTCATGACATACCTTGCAACAAAAACCGAAGTTGTTTGGAAATGGTCGGCATTTGACTGGGGAGATGAAACGGAATACTTCTCATGGATCGATAAAGTTGGAATCTCAGCGATAGCATATTTCCTATTTGGAATTCTCTTGATTTTGATAGACAGCGATGTATGGCCAGTTCTATGGACGCTTTGGGCAGGTTATCTAATCGGAATTGCTGTTCAAGGATTTAGAGATGAGACTGAAACTCCTTGGCGTAGAGGATTTGGTTCATTTGGTTCCTTACTATCACTATTCATGCTTTCTCTTGCCATTAATACTGAATTATTCCGCTACATGATATGGATGTTAATTGGAATAGTAGCGTTTGGATTCGGTATTCTTTACATGAATAGAATGGGCGAAGAAAGCACGCTATTCCAGGGTCAAGGAAACAGCATGCAAAATGCGGTAATTCCGCCAATTCAAGCTTTACCTGAAACTAATATGCCACCAATTCAACCAACTCAGCATATCCAAGAAGAAATCATTGAGGAAGAGGTGGAATCTGAACAATATCTGGAACAAGTGGCGGAAGAACAACAAGTGCAATCTGATCATGAATTTGATGAGGAGTTGGACAAGGCTTTCCAAGAGATTGAGCCTAACCAGGAAGAGGTTTTAGAAAATGAAATCCAGGCTCCAGTTAAACAGGCTAAGTCGTTACAAAAAGCGAAACCAATAGTGAAAAATCTGTCACCAAGTGTACCGGTTAATCAACCATTATTCG
>JAQXFJ010000259.1 GCA_029250385.1 Candidatus Poseidoniaceae archaeon
TATGGCTTGCTTATCTCCTTGATATACTACAAATGCATGATCAACAATATCGTGTATTTTTTCAGTAAGAATGTGGCTAATATCCGAAAAATCCATCAACATACCTTCATCGGAGACCCCTTTTACCGAAACTACATCGCCCTCAATTTCAGCTTCGAACCTGTATCGATGACCGTGTAGATGTCGACACTTACTCTTGTGATTAGGCACCCTATGTCCAGTGTCAGTCTCTACATATCTTCTTATTCTAGTAACCATATTATCACGAATCCCTAAATTCAATTGAGGCAGAATTTATGCAATACCTTTCCCCGCCGTGTTCTCTTGGTCCATCATTAAAAACATGACCTAGATGGGCATCACACTTCGAACACCTAACTTCTATTCGATTCATACCGTAGGTGTCATCTTCAATTCGAGAAATCTTTGCTGAGTTGTGTTCTGTATGAAAGGCAGGCCATCCACATCCTGAATTGTATTTTCCTATCGATTCAAATAATGGATGATTGCAGCATATACAATAATATGTTCCGGTTTCAAAGTGCTTGTCATATATTCCAGTAAATGCTCTTTCTGTAGCAGAATTTCTTGTTACTTGGTATTGCAAATCAGTTAGCTTTTCTCGATACATTTTGTCACGATATTCTTCTTCGATTTTCAATGCATGTGCTAAGGTGTCAGCCCATGTATCTTGATATTCAACAGGATCCTCTCGCCCAATAGCATGGAATGCCAGTATACGCTCAATATCTGAGCCAGTTTTACCAGAACTTCGTCCAATTTCATCTGGTTCATATGATGTATTAGTATTAGCAAATATTGTATCAAAATCTAAAGATAGTGTTTTACAAGAAATCAATGCATCTTGCAGTATTGAAATTTTGTCGCCATCGATATATGGCAAATCAAGAGTTACTTTTTCACTATCCCAGTTACCAATCGCAAATGCATGATTTAAAACTTGATAAAATTCAGGACGGCAATCCGGATATATAGCGTGGTCTCCTGAATGGACACCTAGTGAAATACTGACCTCGCTAGAATATTCAATACTTTTACTAAGCGCATAACCATATATTATTGAAGAAAATATGGCGTTACGGTTAGGGACTACAGTAGATTTCATTTGGTCTTGTTCGTAATGGCCCTCTGGTATTTTTCCACCAGATGTTAGCGACCCAGTGAACATAGACATTATACTTGATAAATCAACTATTTTGTGTTCGACAATGAAACCACATGTTTGTAAATATTCAATGTTTTTTTGTGCTCTATCCAATTCAATGATATGTTTTTGACCGTAATTGAATCCAATTGTATAGACTTTGTTGGATTCTCTTAGCAATTTAAGCAGCAAGGAGGTTGAATCCATCCCACCACTAAATGCCATCACTGCTATTTTTGTCAATCTATCCCCATCCATTTGTGTGTTTGTAACGACAGCCGCCAAGAACTATTTTCTTTTACTACTGACTCTGTTAAAGCAAAATTTTGACCATTCCACTCGACTGACTTGTCATCAAAATAACATGGCTGAAGATAAAGGTGGGTAAAGCCCAGGATTAATTCGTCATACATAGCCAGGTCTTGACCCAAGTAAACACACTTTAGTTCATCACCCTGACGTTGTTTGATTTTGACTTTTGAGTATATTTGATCTTTTGGAGACACACATATCCAATCAATTAACCCATCAGGAATCGATATTGTACCATTAGTTTCTATTGAGATGTGGTAGCCTCTGTTCTTCAAAAGGCGTTGTATAGGCCATAGATCATTAATCATTGGTTCTCCTCCAGTAAAGATTATATTTTTACAATTAAACTTGAATATTTCAGATAATATGTCCATGCAGTTCATTTCTTCAAATGTTAAAAAATCTGTATCACACCACTCGCAACGTAAGTTACAGTTTCCAAACCGAATGAATACATGCGGAATTCCAGCTCTAGCACCTTCACCTTGAACGGAATGAAATATTTCGACTATGTTGTATACTTGTGTCAAATCACTGGGATCATCTAATGTGTTACCCCCTGCTATGCCACAATCTAACATTCGACTCACCTCAATTTTTAATCAGTTGAAATAACTCTTGCCTTGCCTCTGCATTGTCAAAAAATACTCCTTTCATCGCTGATGT
>JAQXFJ010000260.1 GCA_029250385.1 Candidatus Poseidoniaceae archaeon
TGGCAACACCCCACATTGTGCTAGCAGACAAACCTCGACGCCTTCTTAGTCCAAGCAAACTACCGACCGAGCGACTGACCATTTCAGCTGTTTCAGCTGGCTTACCAGAAGATTGTGAACCTTCAATATAGATTCTCATATATCTTGAGATAACAGATGAATTGGTATCGGCGTTGAAGTAATCCCAGGCACGATCTGAATCAATCCTTGTTGACAATCGCTTTTCTAATCGGTCGATTGAGGAATCAAGGCGACCAAAATCAATTCCCCTAAGCGCCTTAATGGTCGCCGATGGTTCTGCGGATCTGGCTTGAGCAGTACCGCCAAGTGCTCGGATAAAATCAGGATATGTTTCATCTCGACGCAGCACCATACCTTCTTCTCGTCTAATCATTAGCGATGGGAACAGCATTGGAGTAAGTGGTATGGCGAAAATAAGTAAACCAAACTTATCCCATTGATCACTAAGAACATTCCAATTACTGATGACTACCAGCGACATAACTACTGATAATAGCGCAGTAAATGAACCAGCAATCAAAAATGACCGCCTAAAATTGATTCTGAAGGGTGTATCCATCTCATCTCTGGCAAAGGTTTGGTCCTCTGGAATAGTTGCTCTAAAAGCGAAAACAGCCCCTATCTGAACTATGGTGAAAATAAAACCGGCAAGTAATAAAAATCTGATACGACCGAATAATTCAATTGGTTCTGCATTTGGCGTACCAACTTCAAATAACACCAGATGAATTCCAGCAATCACTAAGGCAAATAGACCTGCAGACACTAGTGACACGTAAATTTCCTTCATCGTGTCTACTGATTCTAATCTAGTATCGTATAATGTAGTGTACTGTTCGGCGACGGTTTCTTGTTCGGCGCGCATGAATTCATCTATTGGTTGTCCTGCTTCAATAGAGAAGGCCATCCGGTCCAAGAAATCGGTCCACAATGGGCTAGGGCTCTGATGAGCAACAATTCTAGCCGCTTCAGGTAGAGATGTATGCCATTTGTCCACTAATGTCTCAATTCGCTTGACTTCCGCGGCTAATTCACCATAGTCACTCATTTGTTTGAGGATGTCAAATATTGATTTGGCCCCAACCTCACCCAGTGATAATATACCCATACGGGTGATGAACATGTGCATTTCTTTCTCAATTAGCGTTGCTGATCTTTGCACTTCGATCAAAGGAAAGCCAATTGCTGCCAATGCGGTAATTATTGGGAATACCAATATCATCAAAATGCCAGCGAAGCCCTGAAATAGCGCTCCTTCACCAAGGCCTCCAGTAAGGAATATAATTGCCAAGGCAGTGATTAATCCGGCAAACCCTGCACCACCGACAAATATAATCAGGAAACGCGGAATCGGCATATCGAGACGCCGAACTGCTACTTGCCAGATGGGCATTCTTTCCATAATCAAATCTCCTAGCCGTGATTAATACCTGTCCAACTGTCAATCGCTCTGTTGAATGCCTCAAAACCATTATTGTAGTATATTCCGAGTAAATCAAACACATCGTCGTAGTGAGTTAAATCCCTATCAGCCATTTTGTCAAGGGCGGCTGCTCTCGCCAACATTTCATCATAGATGTCACGCTTATTGGCAAATCCTGCCATTGCGGCAATTTTATTCTCTAGTAGATGGCTTTGGAACATACCACGGAAGTAATGTTTATCTTTTACTGGATCCCATTCGAACATAC
>JAQXFJ010000065.1 GCA_029250385.1 Candidatus Poseidoniaceae archaeon
CTCTCCAATGGTGCAAAAAATAGTATCTAGTGATTTGCATGGTAGATACGCAGAAGGTTTGCCAGGTAAAAGGTATTACCAAGGCTGTGATGACTTTGATACCATTGAAAGTTTAGGGATTTCTTTAGCAAAACAAGTCTTTGGCGCACAATTTGTCAACATCCAATCAACTTCAGGAACGGTTTCTAATATTGCTGCTCTAAAAGCGCTTGCCAAACCAGGCGACAAAATCACAGCAGTCTCTACGGCAGATGGTGGCCACATTTCCCATGCTAGGATGGGAGCTGTTGGATTAAGAGATCTAGATCTGTCTACCTATCCTTGGGATATTGACCGTATGGAACCAGATATTGATGGAGCATGCAAACTAATTCGTGAAATCAGTCCGAAAGTATGCCTGATAGGTCAGTCTGTATTTTTATTCCCTACTCCGCTTAAAGAAATAGCCGCTGCCGCACATGAAGTTGGAGCATCCGTAATGTATGACGGTGCCCACGTACTTGGTCTAATTGCTGGAGGTCAATTTCAAGATCCCCTCAGAGAGGGTGCAGATATAATGACTGGTTCATCGCACAAAACTTTCCCTGGTCCGCAAGGAGGTTTCTTACTATCCTCTTCTGAGGATGAAAAAATGCAAAAGAAGCTCAACAATGCGATTTTTCCAGGTGTTTGTTCATCTTATCACTTGCATCACGTGGCTGGAAAAGTAGTTGCCCTAGCAGAATTTGAAGAATATGGTGAGGCATATGCCAAAGATATTGTACAGAATTCTCGTGCATTAGCTGAATCATTGGCTGCTGAAGGATTTGATGTACTTGCTGAATCAACGAATTATACCGCCTCACATCAAGTCTTGACTAGACATGGTGATACAGACTCTGGCGCGGGTGCTAAAGCTGCCAAAAACTTAGAAGAAGTAGGTATCATTACCAACATGAACATGCTGCCAGGCGATACTAAAGCCATGACTCCATCTGGACTTAGACTTGGTGTTCAAGAGTTGACTAGAGTTGGAATGGGGAAGACTGAGATGGCAGAAGTTGCTAAATTATTTGCTAGAGCACTTATCCATAATGAGGATTTGAATCGTGTCAAGCAGGACGTTAAAGAACTTAAATCAAATTTCCAAACAATTAGATATTGCTTTAACGAAGAAGAGCAATCTGGTTATATTTTATGATGTGTAATTATGCCACTTGTAGAGGATAATATAGACACTCATGATGAACGCTTAACTGGGACATTTTGGGACAGGTTTAGTCTTCAAAAGTCAGGGGGGATTATCGATGATGACAGAAACACATGGGTCATATTCCATGAAGATGAATTTAACATGCTTATCTATCATTACGAATCTATAATCTCATCACCAATCGGGAGGATTTTGCACAATTCCGCAGCAGATTCCTTGGAATTAATAAATGCTGATTTGGCAAATATTAGGAGGAAATTTTTTGGCAAAAAAAGATTGAAAAAAATATTGGTAAATGATTGGGAATTATATGGCTGGGGAGTGAATAATTTTCATGACTCTACAATGAAAACCAATGTTTTTGCCTCTGTTGCTGCAGGATTTTTTTTATCAACAATAGAATTAATGGAAAATTGTCGATATAAACTTGAATGGTCACAAAAATCCAGTCTTACAATTAATTTTAAACGATTACCCGCAAATAATGAAATGCCTTCCCCCAACTTGATTAAGTCAATTCCATGGGCTTACCAAAATGATTTACCAAGTAGCATTATGAATAGTGATGTGAAACTAGAATCTAAAGAATTGGGCTGGTCTATTGAAGGGCGTACATCGTTCCTATTGCCATGTGATTTTTTTAATCGAGTGATTTTCAATTCCTCAGGTTTTGTGGAGCAGTTTCCTCAAAATATACTAGAAAGATGGGATTTAGTTGGTTTTGATAAGTTATATTCAAACGGATTAATCGCTATGCTTGAAGCTTCCAAAGAGGTATTTCTTTCAAATGATAATTTCGTTTATCTTAGGGGTGAAGGAGATTGGAGTAAAACAATTGACAAACACATGACCTACTTCGGTTATGTTGCTCCAGTTTTTACTAGCCAAGACCAATTTTCAACAAATTTTGAAATGAACCTAAGTCCTAGTCTGCCGTTGTCTCTAGGGAAATTAGTAGGTCTTTGGGAAAGGGCCAACGGTAAGACTGCAAAGTGTCGAATAGTGTTGTCTACCCAAAGCGTAAAATTGGCAATATCTCCTTTGCTAACATTTGTTTTGGAAGATTCAAATTAGGTCAAGTATGGTTAACCTCTATAACCGATAGAGTTAGACCTTGGTCTACCGGCGTTAAGCCAAGTGATTGTCATGTCTTTGAATCCTAATCAAATGGCCTATGTTGCGATTGTCTCCACACTAATATTTGGCTCAATATTTGTTGGGGTTTCCGGGGTACTACAAACCAGCGAAGGTTTGGGTAACTTTGATAGTGCTGTTGAGGAAGATATTATCGGTGATGGAATCACTACCAACGAAGCCGAAGACTTTGACGAAGATGGACTTGCTGATATACTAGAAAGAACTCAATATGGTACAGATCCAACAAACAAAGATACAGACGGTGATGGAATGTCTGATGGCTGGGAAGTCGAACATGGTTTAAATCCTTTAGATGACGGTGAATCTGACCCACTTGAACAAGACCCCGGTGAAGCGGATGTTACTGATGCAGAACAAGAGAATGAAACAGATTCTTGGCCAGACCCAAACCAAGGGCCAAATGGCGATCCAGATAACGATGGGCTAACCAATCAACAAGAACAGGAATTAGAAACAGATCCTCAGCGTTCTGATACAGATAACGATGGATTAAACGATAAGTGGGAGTCTATCTTCATGACTGAAGTCGAAATCCCGGGTGGTTCCTTTACCTTATTTGACCCATTAAACGGAAATTGGGATTGTGTTTTGCTGACTGCAGATGTTAAAATAATGCTAACAGAAAAATATAATTTAGATGAGAATACTCCCACTTGGGAAGAATTGGGTAATAGTTTTGATCAGCACTCATGTGATAATGTTCTAGATTTTGACAATGATGGTTTGGCTAATTTCCAAGAAGAAACCTTCGGAACAGATCCAACAGCTCAAGATTCTGATGGTGATTTATTATCAGATTCAGAAGAAATCTCGCGAGTAAACTTACAACTGACTAGAGCTGTGGGGATTTTCAAGGGTTTTGACCGAAATGGACAAGACGTATACCGAAATTGTAACGAACAAATTAGGGAAGATAACAGTCAAACATTTGAATTCCCTGCACCATTTATGGATAAAAACAACTCATGGTTTTATCTTGATGATGATAATGATGGATTATTAAATGGTCCGTCAGACTGGGATTCCGATGGAGATGGAATGCCAGATGGTTACGAATACTGCTATTCGATATATCCTGAACAAAAGGTCATCACTGCACTTAAACTAACTTCGCTGGAACAAGGTGATGTACTAAGTCCCAGCAATCCGTCTGATGGATTCTTTGATTGGGATGATGACGGGCTAAACAACTTAGAGGAATATGGCTCTGCACTAATGTTTGGTGCTGAGAACTTCACTTCACCTTGGCAACAGGATACTGATCTTGATGGCATGCCTGACGGATGGGAAACAAACAATGGATTGAACCCGAGAGACAGCAGTAATGGCGATAAAGACCCAGACATGGATGGATGGGATAACGACGGAGA
The DNA here is from genome assembly GCA_029250385.1 of Candidatus Poseidoniaceae archaeon. Lineage (GTDB taxonomy): Archaea > Thermoplasmatota > Poseidoniia > Poseidoniales > Poseidoniaceae > MGIIa-L1. The sequence continues at coordinate 3,721 of JAQXFJ010000065.1, forward strand.
CGGCTCTGCAGTATACGAAGATTTAGTGTATAATACCAGAGTAACTCAAATTAAGAAAACCATCGGCGACACAGTTGCCGAGGGGGAAACTGTAGTTAGAGCTGAATATACCAAAGCAGGTGGCCAAACAGAACCAGTTAACATTAAAGCAACATCATCTGGTACTATCTACCAAATGTATGTATCAGTAGATCAAATAATAACATCTAGAGATACTGTGTGGTTCGTTGTTGTAGAAGATAACGAGCGATTCACTAATCAGGATGAATACGAGGCTAAGTTCAAAAACAACGAGCCTTTTGATGAAAATGGTCAACCGAATTTGATTATTGGTCGTTCAACAGACCCTATGGATGCTGATACGGATAATGACGGATTAATAGATGGTATTGAAGTATTTGGCTGGGAAATATTGGTGGTTAATCGCGGTGTTGAGATAACACTTGTAGTATCTGATCCAGGGCTTGCAGACACAGATTCAGATGGATTGTCTGATTTCTTAGAGTATTCTTCACTGTGTGACTCAGGCTCAAATGCTTCCAATCCTGATACTGATGGTGATGGCTTAGACGATCAATTTGAAGCAACTGGTGGTGGAGGTACATTACAATGGCCAGTTGGTGGCGGTGAAGCATACACGACAAGTCCGTGTGCCTTTGACACAGACAATGATGGTTTGGAAGATGGTGAAGAGGTAATCGTTGGTAAAGATGGATTTTTGACCCATGCTAATAATTCAGATACAGATGGTGATGGTCTAAAGGATGGTAATGAAGTTCTTTACATTCCACGTCCATTCCAAGAGCAAACTCATCCACTGTTAAATGACACAGACGCTGATGGCATGCTTGATGGATGGGAGATGCAGGTCCAATCTGAAGAAGATAATACCAATTCTCACAGTTTGTGGGTCGCAACGAGTTCTTGGAATCTTCCAAATTGCGTCCCCACCCAAACCAACAATTGTGCAAAAAGTCCAGGTGGTTACATGTGGATTAATACCTTGGGTGGTTTCATACAAGAGAAACAATTTGAGATTTCGGAAATGAATTTATCTGGATTTAGTGTTCCTAATAATCAATTATGCGATTGTAATGGCAGATGGGCACTTGACCCGTCTGATCAGTCCAGTATAAGTCGACTTCCTGATGCCACTTACGATATCGACAATGATTCACTAATGAACGGTGCTGAGGCACCAGATAAGTGGAATACAAATCCTGTAGACAAAGACTCGGACGGCGATTTATTGTTTGATGGTTGGGAAGTAAAATATTCACAATATGCTATAGAATCAGGCTTGGTTGATAATGCTAGTTTAACGGCTTTCGGTGCTAGAGGGGTTCTAGACCCGTCCATGATTGACAGTGACCTTGATGGTATTGATGACGGTCAAGAAGACCCCGATGATGATGGTTTGAACCAAACTGGGTTACTAAAGAGGTATTGCCCTGGTTACAATGATCCTTCCAATGCAGAATGCCACATCGACATCAATACACCAGACGGTAAGCAATTCTATGACAATCTAGCTAACTACACAAATTACGAGGAGATGCAAAACAACACCAACCCAGTATCTAATGACACTGACGGGGATGAATGGAACGACGGACCTGAAGTATATTTCCAGGACCATGATGATGATGGAATGGCTACAGGTTGGGAATACCACTTTGATTTCGATCCATATGACGGCGCTGATCGTATGTTTGATACCGATGGTGATGGACACGTAAACTATTGTGAATACAAGTGGGATACTAATCCTAGGGATCCTGTTAGTTTCCCTGGCCAGGGTGAACTTTGTGATCCGTTCGCTTGATTACTGAACATACATAGATAAACTTCTTGACTGTTAATGCTTGGTTTAATTTATGGGCAAGCGTATTGTGACGGTGACGTGCACAATCTTGCTGGTTATTTCTATGCTGGTAAGTAATACATCTGCCATACCTAGTAAAGGCCACCATCATGGAACTGAAAACTTGACTATAGACCAACCAGATGGGCAACAATTTATTGAATATCTGAATTTAACAGGGACATCGATTTTCCCAGCCAGTGAATTGAGTTGGTCCATCAGTGAGATTTTACCAGAGGTTGTGTCTAATCAAAATATTATCAATACCTCTAACATATTTGAGCAAGTCACCGTTGAAGATAACGTGTGGTATTGGGAATTATCTATTTACATTGGCGAATTAAATTGTAGTTGTGAATTTAGCCTAATACATCAACATAATGAAGATCATCATCAAAGTAATATTTTAGTATACCTTGGTGAATCAGACCATTTTCCGATTATTGAAAATATTCCATCATTCCAATCACCCAGTGATAATTCTGATGTAGTTCTCAAATACGCTGTGACTTGGCCGCCCAATGAAAATAATTTAATTGACGGATTAAATATTTCATTATTCAAAGCAGAAATTTGCCAATATTCTGGTGAGGCATGTGTAAGCAATTCATTTAGCATTGAATTACCTTATTCAGTGTTAAATGATGGAATATATATGATACAAATCAATCAAGAAGAAATACAAATTAATGATGGAAATTGGTTATTTAACATCATTTATCGAGATTCATACTTGAGAACTTCTAATTTACATAGTAAAGTTTTAACTTTTGACTCAAATCCACCCAATGTTACTGTTTTTGGTGATCAGAATACCACTGAAATGAGTCAAACCATATACTCAATTTTGGTAGATGATGGCTACGATAGTTCTTCTATCGCAATTACTTGGACATTGACTAATCCAGATGGTAATATTAGGGCATTGTTTAGTAGTGAAATTATCGATGATAATAGTGCTAAAATCTCCTTTAATAAATCTGGTAACTGGAGTATTAGCGTATTAGCTATTGATTCAGTAGGTCACTACACTAGAATTTCTCATGTTGTTGATGTGGAAAATACTCCCCCAGTTATATCCATAGATTCCATTGATGAAATTAATTCGGATATGACTTTTGATATTACCAGTGACTGGTACCTTGATGCGTCAAACTCCGTTGACACAGAAAATGATAAAATTAAATTAATTTTCCAGTGGTACATTGATGACTCAATGATTTACAGTGGTAAGAATCTTTCACAGAGTGTATTATCCAAACCAGGCTCTTATGAAATTAAATTAATTATTACTGATGACGATGGCGATAAAGATGAATATGAACTTCTACTGACGCTAAAACAGGACTCTGAGACAAGGGAAGATGCTTCTTTTAGTCCGGTGATTGTTGGTTCGATTTCACTTATTGCAATTCTTTTATTGATATCGCTAATTTTCACATTAAATAAGTCCAATGGTGAGTTTAAATTACCGAAGTGGAAAAATTAGGCTTAAGCAAGGATTGAATAGGGTAAAACTGGTGGGAGTATTATGTTTGAGAAGATGTTTGTAGACCTCGGTAGAATGCCAGAACCGATCTCGATTGAGGAGTATATTGCAAGACAAAATCAACTATATTCGAATTTTGAACCATCTGACGTGTTAATTCTTTGCTCGTCTCCAGAAACGATTCATTCCAACGATGTGCATCATCCATACCGTACGCAAAGTAACCTGCTATATTTGACAGGGTGGACAGAACCAGAATCAGTAATGTGCGCCACTATGTCTTCAGGGACTTGGAAAACTCACCTTTTTGTTCAACCAAAGGATACACTGAAGGAAATCTGGGAAGGGAGAAGGCCTGGTTTAGAGGGCGCAGAAAAAGATTGGCCTGTTGACCAAGCCCATTCCATTGTAGACGTTGAATCTACATTGATTGATATGCTTTCAAACGCTAACCGAGTATTTCATAGAATGGGCGTTATGTCATCCATGGATGATTTAGTAGTTTCCTCGATAAAGAAACGTGACAGAGCTAGACAAAGACTCGGCACTGGTCCAATTTCAGTAGAGGATCCAAGTAACAAAATCGCTGAGATGCGTTTAATCAAATCTAATGCTGAGATTGAGCAAATGAAATTTGCTTCCGATGTGTCTAGTTTGGCTCATATTGCCGCAATGCGTCATGGTGGTAAAAACGCCACTGAAAATCAATTGCAATCTGTGATTGAAGGATTTTTTCGATATGCTGGAACATCGGGTTGGTCATACCCATCTATTGTTGGGACTGGGGAAAATGCGACAATTCTCCATTACAAAGAAAATAATTCCCCATGTACTAACGGCGATGTAGTTTTGATTGACGCTGGCGCAGAGTTTAGAGGCTATGCCGCAGATATCACCCGTTCTTGGCCTACTGACGGAACTTTTACAGAACCACAAAAAGAACTCTATCAGATTGTATTAGATGCACAAATTGCGGCGATAAACGAATGTGTGCCTGGAAATCCATATACCGCTCCACATGAAGCTGCAAGGAGAGTGTTGGCAGAAGGTTTGATTAAAATCGGAGTTATATCTCAAACTCTAGAGGAAGCATTAGATAGTAAATCTGGTCAATTAAAAGATTGGTATATGCATAATACCAGTCATTGGATTGGTCTAGACGTTCATGATGTTGGAATATATTTGCCAAACGGTGAACCAAGAACTTTACAACCTGGAATGTGCTTGACTATTGAACCTGGGTTATACTTTGGTGCATGGAGGCCAGATGTTGATTGCCCTGTGCGTTACTCAAATATTGGAATTAGAATAGAAGATGATATTTTAGTAGGGGAAACAGGTCCAATTGTATTAACTGAAAGGTGTCCTAAAACAATCACTGAAATAGAATCAATTGTTGGCAAATCCATCTAAGTGGTCGCTATGCTTTGGAAGTCTATTCTTCAACATCAACAAGGATGGTCCAAAGATGATAGTCCTTCGTTTAGGCTTACTGTTGATGAAGCTGCGGAATTATATGAAAATGCACCGCTACATGAACTTACTTTTGCAGCAAACTTGAGGAGGCAACAAATATTCCCCAATGGTGTGGTGACTTATCTGGTTGATCGAAATATAAACTACACCAATGTCTGTACGATTAATTGTCAGTTCTGCTCATTTTATCGACCTCCAGGTCATGAAGAAACTTACACTCAATCATACAGTGAGATTTCACAGAGAGTGACAGAATTAGAACAAATTGGCGGATCCCGTATCTTGATGCAGGGTGGTGTAAATCCCTCGCTAGAGTTTGAATGGTACGAGTCTTTGATCAAGCATCTTGTAGAACACCATCCAACTATCGATTTAGATTGCTTTAGCCCGATAGAAATTGAAGGGATTGCCGAGGTTGCTAACTTATCAATTCATGAAGTTTTGACGAGACTTAGTGACGCAGGGATGAATGGACTTCCCGGAGGTGGAGCCGAAATGTTAGTTGATGAAATAAGAACTGATATCTCACCAAAAAAAGGTTCTCCAGATAATTGGCTTAACGTTATGGAAACAGCCCAATCTTTGGGAATGACTACAAGTGCAACTAATGTTTTTGGATTTGGTGAAACGTTACGTAATCGAGTGCAACATATGGATAGAATAAGAGAACTTCAAGATTCATCATTGAATAATTATGATAATGGATTCACTTCCTTCATCGCTTGGCCTGTACAACTCGAAACTAATACCTTCGGGAAACGAAATCGTGGTCAAAATAAGTATGTCTTAGGAGCTGGACCAACCGAATATATTCGACATATTGCAATTTCAAGGCTCTTTTTCGATAATATCGATAACATACAAGCCTCTTGGCCTACAATGGGCTTAGGTATCGCCCAAATGGCTTTACTTGCAGGCGCCAACGACGCTGGATCCACTATGATGGAAGAGAACGTCGTTTCGGCCTCAGGTACCACTAAATTATCCGCATCTGAAATTGAATTACAAAATACAATAATACGTTCTGGATTTATACCTTCTAAGCGTGATAGTAAATACAATCATTTACCCACTTTAATCAATGATAATAATATCAAAGAATATCCTTCTCCAATACCGTCCCAAGTCACTTGATTCAACTAAGTGACATTGGATGGTTTGTTTCGGTACGTCCGCTATTAACGGTTGCAGTTGTTTCTGTGTAGTTAGAAGAGTGTTTTACTTTCAGGGGCTGTACCCATAGTAGTTCTGATTGATTTTCTCTTTCAATTACCACAATTAATTCCCAATGAATCCTTATTAGCGAAGAAAATATTGTGCCAGGCCATTTACCGCTTGGTGGTGAAATAGTAGTTGAGTAATTATCCAAAGGGATTATTTCCGACTGATTCATTATACGCATCGGTTTCAAAAACAATCCCCCTTTTATCTCATTGTTATGCATTGGTAAATCTTCTCCACCGCCAGTTCCATCATCAAGGTCAACAGTCCAATGGTGAGGTAATTCTGTGGTCAATCCAGGAGCAGGTTGTCCGTTGGCATCACGACCTAAAATTTCCATAAGTCTATCTCTGCGAGGCGGTAATACACCAACACGCCATAACACGTGTTTCTTCCCCCAAGTTTCATGCTCTTCTGGAAATTTAATATCAACGACTAAACTTTCTCCAGATGTTGTGTCAGAATGAAATGTTATTTTTGGTTCCGGTGGCGGTGATGCGAGAAAGTTCCTTTGTTTGATTAAATCAGAGAAGTTAGCTCCTACTCTCATTATTATTGGAACAAACAAAATGGGTACAACTATCACGGCTAGTAGTGGATAATCAAGTAGTCCAAATCTAACTCTTCCTGTGCCAAAACTAGGGATTCCCCACATACTCAATACCGGTTCAAAAAATAAATAAGATAAGGCAATCAATAGAATAATAACTGAAAAGTTCATTATTTTTCTAGCTTGGGTATGTATCACATTAGGAGTCAAATACCAACCAGTTCTCTGTTTGTGAACTACTGAATCTTTCGGGACTGCTTCATTCATTTCCTGATTATGTGCTTTATCTAATTTTAGTGTCTTACCTTGATAGATGTATCTTCGCTCAACTAACCAAGATTTTTTATCCCCAATTCTAAATGGCGGTGGCATATTTGCAACTATCTTATCTGCTTCTTCTCTGGTAATTTGACCGGATATCTCTGTTCTCGCTACACCTATTGGTAATAATTCTGGTTGGAATCTATAACTTTCAAAAGGCGGATATCTTATCCGTTCCTCGAGTAGTAAGTCGTCCATTTGAGTCACTCAACTAAATATTAACTTCATTCCAGCTTTTAGCGCCATTTTTCTAAACGCAGGTACCTTTCTCAGCAAAGCCATTCCCAGTGGGACTGGTTTTTCTATGTCACCAATTTGATTAATTAAATTAATAATCTCTGGTTTGGCAAACTGTTCAAAGTTATTGTCTAAGTCGACATCCTCACAGTCACTGACTAACAAATTACGTAGTGCTCTCGCTCTATTTTGATCTTTTTTCATCTTCTCAAAATGTGATTTAGCAATATGTTTTATGTTAGATTCCGTCAAATTATTAGAATCAATTGCCAATGATAATTTATCTGCAATCCCATTTATTTGTTCAAACCCGGGGCCAATGCCACCACCTGTAGTAGGTTTAGCCATTCCAGCAGCATCTCCAAGTAGTAATACTCGATTTTTATACGGCTTTTTTACCATGCCACTAGGGACTGGGCCGCAATATCTAGCGGTTTCCTTGATATCTGCAAATCTATCTTTCCATAATGGATGGTTGAGTAGTGAGTGGTAACATTCTTCAATACTTTTACCGTCTAATCGTTCTGCTGTAGACCACAATCCAATTCTACAACTATCGTTGCCTGATGGTATCACCCAAGCAAAGAAACCGGGGGCAATCGCAGATCCTGAATACATTTCTAACCAACGTTTACGATTTTTGTAACCAACTACTTCAGTTTGAAATCCAATCATCAATTCTTTTGGTTTCCCCATCTTAAAATGTCTACGAGTCCATGAGTGAGCGCCATCGCAACCGATCAAAAGTTTAGTCTTGATTTCAGTCTCTACACCATCTTTTGATAATTTAACAATTACACAATCATCATTTGCTTCAGCATTAATAGGTTTCGAATTTAGCCAAAGTGTGGCGCCAGATAACATTGATTGTTTTACTACTCCTTCATCAAACAGTTTCCTACAAACCACGTATGTTCTTACTTTGCCACTAGTTCCAACGGGCACCAATGTCCCAGACGGTCCATGGATTAAGGCGCCATCAACTTCTTCTAGAATTGTATCAAATAGTCCAACTTGCTTCATTGCGTTGGGAGTTACTAGGCCTGCACACTGAAATGGTCTGCCAATTTCAGAATGCTCTTCCAATAATAAAACACGTTGGCCTCTTTGAGCAAGTAGGTTGGCAGCATGCCCGCCAACAGGTCCAGCACCAACGATTACTACATCCCAGTCTGTGCTCGACTGACCATCGTCCATGTACTTGTGTGAAATCCGGTGCGTTTTATTGTTGTGGATTAAACTTAGCCAATCAATTACTTTTTAGCAAATTTATAACCAACCGACTGATTTTTCTTTAAGTAAAGGATTGCGGTAAAGTTTTTGTTGGTTTTCTTTGAGATAAAATCATCGTATGGCCCAATTTCGCCTTTTTCAACAAGTATTTTTGCTTCTTCCCTGGTTATTTCGCGCTTGGACATTTCTCTAGCGATCTGAATTTTGCAATCTGTTCCATTTGTTGCAGGTTGGAAAAAGGTTGATGTTTCAATAATTTCGACCTTACTTTTAGGGCAGATTGCGACTACGCCCTCTGTAACTGGAAATTTCTTTGCATTTGCTGCTGCCTCTCTAGGGGGAAATTCGAACTTGACGCGGTTGCCATCAAGGGTCAAAAATGCACTAAATGGTCTACCTTTCTTTGACGTAAAGTCTTCCAACAATATAGACTTGCCCTTGGTCAAAATAACCTTCGCTTCTTCTTCTGTGATTTTTCTTTTACACATTTCATGAGAGATGCCTCTGAATTTACACTCTTGATTATCACAGGCATACATTGTGGAATTGATCCTGATTGTTCCATGGCTACAAGTTGGGCAAGCACACAGCTCTGCGTCCTCTTCTGATGATGTGGATTCCCCACCACCGATGAATTCAACTGTTCCAGTCTCTAACATTTTGATGCTGGCTGTATAAGGTTCACCACTTCTGTTGAAGAAGCCATGTAAATCATTGATAGATTTTTGCTCTAAAAGTCTAGCAGCAGTTTTTCGATCAAACCATCTACCACTGGAATTTTTCCAAAAGACAAAATCACATCCAGTATCTCTGCCGGTATTTTCACAGCAGATGTAAGATAACACGGTTTCTTTTAATGTACTTTCACAAATAGGACATGGCGCGATTGTTTCGACATCTTTGAATAGTTCATTTCTGTCATGATTTTTTATTTTTTGAACCATTTCATTAGCAATTTTAAACACGAGTTCCATATATTCTTTACGAGAATAATCACCAAACTGTACTGAAGAAAGTTTAGCCTCCATATCACCTGTTAATTCAGGCGAAGTAATCCATTCCACAGGAATTGCTCTAAGTAATAATATCAATTTTATTCCACCAGGCGTAGCTCGTAAACTACCTGAACGTGCTCTTTGAATGAAGTTACGTGAAATTAGTTTCTCAATTGTCTCCGCTCTTGTCGCCGGTGTTCCTAGGCCCTTGCCCTTCATGGCTTCTGCCATCTCATCGTCATCGATGCTTCGTCCAGCATTTTCCATTAATGACAATAATTTCGCTTCTTTCAGTCTATTTGTAGGTTTAGTAAATTCTTCTTTGAATTTATGGGATTCAATATCCGTTTCAGCAGGGTTGGAAGGTAATTTATTCCATTTTTCTGGAATCGAATTACTCTTTGGTTTAACTTCTCTCCATCCTGGAGTCTTTAAAATTCTAACTTCTTTAACAAAATCATTTTCTGCTTTAGTTGTTGTTCTAGTCTGAACATCCCAAATCGCTTCTGAGTGGAATGAGGCAAGGAATTGGCGACAAATTAGTTCATACAGCCTTCGTGCATCATTACTAAGGTTGCCTTGTGGTAGTTTACCAGTTGGAATTATTGCGTAATGGTCGGAAACTTTGGCATTGTTAAAGTTCCTAGATACATTTTTCAAGCCATTCTTGGTTAATCTTTCACTATGAGCAGACAAAAACTCTTGAGCACCAAGTTGTTTGATCGTTTTACTAATTGATTCCATCATATCTTCTGGAAGGTGTCTAGAATCAGTACGTGGATATGTGGTTAATTTATGTGTATCGTATAATTCCTGAGCAACAGATAGTGTTCTTCTTGATGTCCAAGACCAAGTGCTATTTGCCTCACGTTGTAGAGTTGTTAAATCAAAATTTAATGGTGGGTTTTCTTTTGAATCTCGATGTTTTTGTGTTGTAATATAACTACCGGCATCGGAAATTAATTTCTCGAGCATCTTTTTCTCTGTTTCTAAGGTGATTCGATGAGCTTTGGTTAATGGATTTTCTTTGTCTTCGACATTGTTTCGTCGCTCCCATCTAGCAGTCCAA
>JAQXFJ010000303.1 GCA_029250385.1 Candidatus Poseidoniaceae archaeon
GTAGGGGTGATTGCATTCGGCTCGAGTTTTGCTATTCCTACTTCGACTTCTAGGTTCATATCTATGCGAAAAACTCTCGGTTATTGACAATTACTAAGTATATTTTAACTTACATGCTACAGTGGAAACAAAGGAATAAAAGAGACGGAAAATCGTAATGTTTGAAGGACCAGTTATGAAAGGTAATTTAATTCAAATATGCGTGTCTATGTCGTTTTTCCCAATTCAGATAAACTCTCAAAAAACCTCCATTTCCATAGGAGTCAGTGGAGGTAGTATTATACACCTCTTCGGGGGAGAACAAAATCCAGCGCGATTAAACAGCGTGGAGGTGACAATATGGTAATCGACCACAGTACAAAAACAACAGAAGAGACAGAGATAGATCTTTCCCAAGAACACATAGAACCAATGCTTCAGGAAGCACCTGAAAGATTCGTCCTATTTCCGATAGAGCATTCAGACATATGGGAAATGTACAAATTACACGCTGCTGCATTTTGGACCGCAGAAGAGATAGATTTGGCTGAGGACGCAAAAGATTGGAAAAAGCTCAACGCTAATGAACAACATTTCCTTAAGCACGTCTTGGCATTCTTTGCTGCGAGTGACGGGATTGTTAATGAGAACCTGGTGACTAATTTCGCTGATGAGGTTCAATGGGCGGAAGCTCGCTGTTTCTATGGTTTCCAGATTATGATGGAAAATATACACGCTGAAACATACTCACTACTAATAGACGCTTACATCACCGACCCTGATGAGAAAACTCACTTATTCAATGCTCTTGAAACCGTCCCCTCTGTACGCAAGAAGGGCGCTTGGGCGCTGAAGTGGTTGTCGAGGAAAAAGGGTTCTTTCGCTCAAAGGTTAGTCGCTTTTGCAGCAGTTGAGGGGATCTTCTTTTCCGGTTCATTCTGCGCTATCTTTTGGTTAAAGAAGCGAGGCTTAATGCCAGGATTGACATTCTCCAATGAACTAATTTCTAGAGATGAAGGCCTACATTGTGACTTTGCCTGTCTACTTCATAACAAATTAATTCGAGGCGCTGGCGAAAATATGATTCATCGAATCATTGCCGAAGCAGTAGAGATTGAAACTGAGTTCGTAACTAGCGCCCTTCCTGTAGAACTGATTGGAATGAATGCCGGATTAATGCGACAATACATCGAATTCGTGGCTGACCGATTATTGGTTTCCCTGAACAGCAGCAAACTTTACAACGTTTCAAACCCATTCCCATGGATGGAAATGATTTCTATGCAAGGTAAAACCAACTTCTTCGAAAAGAGAGTTGGCGAGTACCAAAAATCTGGTGTCAAGGATGGTGGCGCCAGTCTAGGAAGTGTCCAACAACGCTTCTCCGTAGACGAAGACTTTTGAACCGTACGCGATGAAGGTAAGATACTGCGAATTTCTGTAACATGACAAGGGAGGCCAAAATATGACAATGCAAGTAGTAAATAGGAAAGGCGAAAGAGAAGACGTAAGATTCGATGCAATCCTAGAAAAGTTGGCCAGCTTAACATATGGATTGGATGAGAAGTGGATTGATCCAGCGCATTTGACAAAACTCACAATAGAAGGCCTATATGATGGAGTTTCCACAAGAGAGCTTGACCAATTAGCTGCTGAAACTGCAGCATCATTGGCTTCTCATCACCCTGATTACAGCAAACTTGCAGCTAGAATCTGTGTAGATGATCTTCATCGCTCGACAAAATCTACCTTTTCAGAAGTGGTAACTGACCTACGAGAATTTATTGATCCAGAATCAGGAGCTCACGCACCATTGATTTCTGAAGAAGTCTACAAGGTTATACAAGATAACAAAGCACTTCTCGACGAGCACATAGATTATGGCAGAGATTTCAATTATGACTATTTTGGATTTAAGACTCTAGAACGCTCATATTTGTTGAAATTAAATGGTCAAGTAGCGGAAAGACCACAACATATGTTGATGAGAGTTTCAGTTGGTATTCATCACGGTAATATTGAAAAAGCATTACACACATATGATTTGATGAGTCAAGGTTACTTCA
>JAQXFJ010000322.1 GCA_029250385.1 Candidatus Poseidoniaceae archaeon
GATTCATTCATTGAAATCGATTCCTTCGTCACCCACCGTACCGTAGACCATGCTATGTTCTTACACCACACACTGGGTGATGGTGTAGTTGCTGGACATGGAACAATTGATGGACGTAAAGTCTTCTGTTTCGCCCAGGATTTTAGCGTTCACGGTGGCAGTATGGGAGAAATACATGCTAAGAAAATCAGCAAGATAGTCGAGATGGCAGAACGGGCCAAGGTCCCAATTATTGGCATGTGGGACGGTGGTGGCCAGCGTGCGCAAGATGGTATTTCAGGATTAGCTGGCACTGGTGAACTACTCGACCGGTTTGTTCAATGCAGTGGACGTATTCCAATCATTAGTTTAGTACTTGGACCGGTGGTTGGAGTTTCTTCACTTGCTGCTGGCCTAGCGGATTTTACTATTCTTGGAGAAGAACATGGGCAACTATTTCTCTCCTCACCGCTAGAAACTCCCGAAGTCATTGAAGGAGAGATAGATGCAGCGGGATTAGGTGGTGCAAATCTACACGCATCACGGTCTGGAATTGCCTGTTTAATTGCTGATGATGATGAAGACGCATGCATTATGGCGGGTGAAATACTTAGTTACCTCCCAGACCATAACGCCGCTATGCCACCATTTCTCGAGACTGCAGACCCTAGTGACAGATTAAACCCTGAACTAGAAACATTAGTACCTGACAATCCAAACCGCCCTTATGATATGGTGAAAGTGGTGGAAGAGATTGTTGATGACGGAGATTTCATGGAATTATTCAGCTCATATGCTGATAATATCATCATTGGTTTTGCTCGACTAGGTGGCAGAACTGTAGGCGTGGTTGGTAATCAACCAAAGGTTCTAGCAGGCTGTCTTGATATCGATGCTTCAATAAAAGCAGCCCGTTTTATTCGTACTTGTGATGCGTTTAATGTCCCACTGATGACCTTTGAAGACGTTCCAGGTTTCTTACCAGGAGTAGTCCAAGAGTGGGGCGGTATTATTCGCCACGGTGCAAAACTGTTGTTTGCTTATGCTGAAGCCACAGTACCAAAACTTACTCTTGTGACTAGAAAGGCATACGGTGGAGCATACCTCGCAATGTCATGTAAGCATTTGCGCAGTGATTACAACATAGCATGGCCAACTGCCGAGTTAGCCGTCATGGGCGCAGAGGGAGCGGTTAATATCATCCATCGGCGTGAAATAAATGCAGTTGAAGATGATGGCAAAGAAATTGTCAGATCACAGTTAGTTGACGAGTATAAGGCAAAGTTTGGCGACCCGTATGTAGCAGCAAGAAATGGCTGGCTTGATGATGTAATAGAACCAAATGAGACTAGAGTTCGATTGATTAGAGCACTGAATATTTTACATTCCAAGCGTGAATGGAGCCCGCCTAAAAAACACGGCAATATTCCGCTTTGATTACTTATCTTGATTAATTCTAGAAAGTAGTCCAGTAGGTGACAAATCAACACCTAATTCCTGTTCTACTACATCAACATCTGCCTCTTGGTCAAAAGAAGACTGTTGTGAAGTGTCAATGGGGTCACTTTTCATAGCCCTTAATAGGATTACTAGGAGCAATATCATGATGATTAATCCAAGACCACCTCCAACTATGATGGTACTGGATACTGTTGAAGAGTCATCAGTTTCTGTCTCTTCTTCGACCATCGGAGTTGAGGAATTAAAATTAATTTCTGTATAAGCAACAACATCAGCAGTAAATGCTGAATCTTTTACTGCAACTCTAATTTCAATTGTGCCATTACTGCCCGGGGGCACTTCCAGCATTGTTACGCACTCCTTAGAGTTGCCAGAATCATCAACTATGCATGATGGGTTGAGATTCTGTTGTACAACATCATCTAGAGAGATTTCCACTGGATGGTCAACAACACCATCTGAATCAAACACAGACCAAGCTAAGGTTGCTGCCGTATCATCAATCACATTGACATTCATCAGGTTGAGTTCTGGTAAATCTGGCACCGAGATTACTTCGACGTTCAATAATTGCCCATATACCGATGTTCCATCTGTTACATTTAGCCAATCATTATTCAACAAGCCAAAGGAATCAGCAACTGGTGAAATTATTATCTGAGAGCCGGAAATAATGGCTGTAGCAGTACCCACAGAGTTGGATTCTATGGTCCATGATAATTCGTCTCCATCAATATCAAAACCAAAATCGCTGATATTTAGGGCGATTGTGTCATCCTCATCCATTGAGATATTCCACATCGAATTATTTACCACCATTACATCATCCACCGCTGAAACTTGGATTGGTATGTCTAAGTCAACCGCTTCTGTAGCGCCGTCCGTCACTCTAACATGCAGCACTGTGGCTCCATTGGCATCGGGATTAGGCGTTATGGTTAGAATACCTTGAAAATAAGCAAACGAAACTGGACCTGCTGAACCCTCGGTTTGGTCATTAATTGATGCAAGTAATGGTTCTTGTTCAGGGTCGTAAGCGAAATCAGTGATGTTTACTTGAATCGAAGGACCGTCTTCAATTAGAGTTTGCATGACAACCTCGTCGGTTTTGACAACTGGATCGTTAAATGGCACCACGACGATTTCAAGAGTTGTTGTGGCTTCATCAATTACCCCACCTCCGTCGGCACG
>JAQXFJ010000341.1 GCA_029250385.1 Candidatus Poseidoniaceae archaeon
CTCTAGCATGCATCCATTCCCCCTGGGTTGGGCAGCGAATTTCCCAATTTACAAAATCACCATCTAGAGCTGCAAGACTTTCCTTAAGGGAATCATTAACCATGGCGATAATCACTGACAATCTTTCAGAATTCCAGACAGTTTCATCACCCAATGCTATTTTGCTATCTAAGAGGCTTGACAATTGTTGATTGCTTAACGAATTTTTCATGATATAAAATTCTGGACATCTGACTTCATGACAAGGCCGTTGGCCCGCATATATCCATCCGCCTTTTGATTCTCCGACAAAAACCGATCCTGCACCGATTTTTGAGAATTTAAGTCCGGCTATTTCCAAAGATGACATGTGAATCCCTAGTTTAGTAAATCGTTCATTCGATTATACCAAGCAATCCCGTTTTTGTGATCCTCTAGCATAGCGAATTGTGGGAAAGGAGAAATTGATCGCATGTAGCCGAATACAGAGAAATCTACAATACTTGGCCCGCTGCCGCCAAAGAAATTTTTTCCTTGATGCTCATCAGTGAACTCAGTAAGTAAATCATGCCAAAGTTGCTTAGGCTTTCGCCCGTCTTTTTTAACGCGCTTTTTAGCAATTATCCCCCACATTATAGGAAAGCCTGCCCAAGCGTATAGGCGCTTGGAAATGAAACCAAATTCTTCCAGTTTGGATATTCTTGTTGTGGTTTTGAATGCGGAGCCTAATGTGCCATACAAAATTGGGACCGTGGCTTTAGACATCTTTTGGTCTGACCAATCGAGCCATTTTGATGTACGTTCCTGTGCTGATACATTTAGTAGTTTATTTTCATTATAGTGCTCATCAATGAATTTCATAATCGGTGTTGAATCAACATGATGAGTGCCTGTTTCATCGGTAAAGACGGGTACTTTGCCCCATCCATCAGTAAACGATACCGCTTTTTTTATTTTCAATCCATTAACCGCAATGAGATCTACATCTAATTGTAAATATTCGATAAGTCCCCTTACTTTCCAACAAAATGGGCAAGTATGCAACATGTGCAGTGTTGCTTTTGACATATCCTAGCCTGTAACGGGACACTATTCAATCCTTGTCTGCGGAATCGAGTACAGGTTTCCATCCCGTTTTCCAAAATTCAAGGTCATCTAGCCATCTAAGCCATTCTTGATCTGTGCTTGATAAAAGCCTGAACGCTCGGCTTTCTAGAGCTTCTTTATTTATGTTGGATAGAGAACCGTTATCAAAACATTCTTGCCACTCGACTTGCATTTGTCTAATCCTTCGCTTAGCCTCTTCTGGATTATCGAAATTACGTTCACACATATCTCTAAGCTCAAGTAGCCAAGTTCGACCGTCTTTCATTATTGGCTCAATGACTCTACGAGCCGACTTAGGTTTTGAAAACGGCCACCAGCCCATGTTAGCCCCTATTGGTCTTAGTTATTGAATATGGTTCAAAGTATGAAAAACTCTTATTGTCAACCTATCCATTTCAAGTGAAAGGGTTAGGTGAGGGAACTAATGGGCCGCATAACACTTCATCTTCACGGCCAAGCCAAAGAGCGTTCTTACCGTGATATGTTGGAAATTTACTCACAACGGTTAAGCCTTAAAAATATCAAAATAACAGCCCACTCGGCAAAAAAACCCGTACAACAATATTACGGGGAGATCAACAAAAACGCAATTTTATTTATCCTAGATGAAGATGGAGAACAATATACTTCCCGACAATTTGCAGAGTTGGTAAAAAGATGGTCTATTGCTTCAGAGGATATTAATTTGGCAATTGGGCCAGTAGACGGATGGCAGCAAATTAATCACGCTCCCAAGCAAATAATTTCGCTTGCTAAAATGACCATGCCGCACGAACTTGCAGCAGTGGTTTTAGCCGAGCAAGTTTACCGTGCAACAGAAATTATCAAGGGGACAAAATACCACCGTGATTGAGCAAATACTCAAAGCAGAGCGTTACATGCATTGGTTTGAGAGGCCATGATACTAGAAGATTCTACAGTAGTTTGGTTGTTACTTGGATTTGAATTAGGGATTTCCATAATTTTAATTCTCGGGTCTAAAAGCCAACCTTTTCCGACTCCTGCTAGAAGATTTGGATTGTTTATATTGATGGTTTGCAGTTTGCTATTGTTAGGTCAATCAGCACCAAACCCAACTAGCCTAGAAGCTCATTTGGCAATTCTCTCTGTGTTTGGAGCGTTTGGACTGGTAAGCGGAATAAATTTGATGCTGAGGACTAGACGTGAAGTACTGGTTGCTCCCATGTCAGGTTTCATGTTCTGTGTAGGAGTCACAGGATTGATTACTCAAACCTGGGACGAGCTAAATAAATTTGAACACTGGGCCGGCTTTTTGGCGCTTGTAGTACTAGCAGGGGGTCAAACTTGGTTGGTGTTCAGAGGCTTGCTAATTGGCAGATTACCACTAGCTTGGAGCCAAGCCGGGATGGTCGCTTTACACAAGGGACAATTGCGCGGACCTCACGGCGCAATCGAATGTTTTGAGAAGGCGTGGGACGCCGAAGAAGAACATCTAAACCCAATGGCTTATTCTGCTCTTAGTAAAATATTCCAAGCGTTAGAGGAGACAGATAAAGCAGCCCATTGGAACGAATTATTCCTTGAGTCAGGTGGCAATGATTCAGTGGCTGATGAATGGTTGACTGCAATAGATGATTGCTTGAATAATATGCGGTTTGCAGCAGCCCATGGTGAAAGCGAATAATGCCGCTTTAAGTAACTTTTAATGCATATTACGCCGAAAGGTAGCATTTTAGCGATTGTTTTATGTATTTCAAAGTCGATATATAACCATGAGAAACAACAATACGCGGAAGAGTATCAAACAAATCTCACCGTTACTGGTGGCAATTTTAGGAATTTGGTTTGTGGCAAACCTAGCCTCTCAACTTGTCTTCATATCAATTCATGGTAGCCCGTATGATGGCGTTGCGATGTTAATGTCACTTGGACCAATCTATATTGCGATTTTAATTGCTGAAGCAATACTTTGGGTTTGGGTGCTATTTTACGGGGCATACAAAACCTATAATCACATAATATCAACCAACTCATCCGGTATTTCTGGCAATGGACAAATGGTTACTAAATCAACATAAACGATTCAATATTATCGATGTATTCAAGACCCTTCTCGTCAAAAGCCGTTTGTGTCTGATACTTCTGAAGCACCAATATATTCTGGTAGGCCTATGTCTGTCACGGATTTGCTTAACCATGAAACAGCAATCGACAAAATTCCCAGTGGAGCAAAAATAGTAACCATAGAAGAAGCAAGAAATGGATTAAAAAAAGCCGCTAGATGTTTGGCAGAACTTCAATCAATTAGTGATATATCGGGGGATTTGACCGAAGAATTAGACATCATTTTGGAGAGCTATGATTCAAAACATGACCATGTTACAGAGATCGCCGACTATCTAGCTACAATGATACAATCGTGGCATGGCGTGGTTAAACGATTGGAATCTACTGGCGCTCGAATGGCTTGCTTAGAGCTTGGCAGACTTGAATGGTACGGCGTTGTCGACGAGAAAGTGGTGCAATATTCTTGGTGCAGTGGTGAAGAAGACATAGAGTGGTATCATGAATTAAACTCAAGTTTTCTGTCCCGCAAACCACTCATAGAAGCATAACTTCGGATGGTTAGGTCGGGTGTGTTATGGTTCGAATTAATCGTGTTTATACTGGAACTGGAGATGATGGCTCCTCTGCATTTGTTGATGGCTCGAGGCACCGTAAATCTCACCTAAGGTTTGTCGCAGTTGGTACCTGTGACGAATTAAATTCAATCGTTGGCTTGATCAGAAGAGAGTGTAAAGTCTTACCAAGCCATGCAGACGGGGGTTCGAGTGCGACTATTGGCCGAATTCAGAATATTGCTGAGTCTGCACTAGATCGGATACAAAATGAATTATTTGATTTGGGTGCTGAATTGGCTTGTGAACCTGATAAATTACCTGAATATATGCAGTTAATTGATTCGAATCAATGCGACAGCCTAACAGGAGAAATGGATGCTTGGTTAGAACAACTTGATCCATTAACCAGTTTTATTTTACCAACGGGAGCAGGTCCTGAACCAATAATTCATTTGGCTAGGACCGTAACCAGGCGCTTGGAGCGGGGCTTAATTGCGATTGAAGATGAGGAAGGTACAGAATCGGTAAGAAAGGTCGCTAAAGTCTATGTTAATCGTCTCTCTGACTGGTTTTTTGTGTTCGCTAGATGGGTTACTAAAAATATGGGTGAAGAGGAGACTCTTTGGACGCCTTTAGGAAAACGTGGAGAGTCTTCTAATGTCGCCAATATGATTAGAAAGATTGGTTCAAACGACGCTGATTATGATAATTTAGACTAAGCCGATACGGTCAGCAAATGACTTGGCCTTGGTAAGAGTGCCTTTTGTCTCATCATGAGTGGCCATTTCAATTGCCAACTCCCAATCAAGCCACATGTAGCGATGGTGTTCTTTGGACAATTTTACGGTTATTCTTTCAGTGGTGGCTAAAAACCAAAAAACCTGTTTTTTAGTTAATCTGCCCTTTTGCTTGAAACTATAAGTTGTTTTTTCTTCAAACCCGTCAATAAATTCTATTGCCGAAATACCAGTTTCTTCAATCAACTCTCTTGCAGCAGTAGCCTTTCTGTCACTATCAAAGTCTTCTACGTGCCCCTTTGGCAGATCCCAATGTCCTTGTGGATATTGCAGTAATAAAACCGTCCCAAAATTCACTAGGACAACACCACAAGAGGTTTCCATACTAAGCCCAGCATGTAGTTAGTCAAGTTATTTACGCAAGTTACTGCGAAAATACTTCAATCTAGTTGTTCGAGTTCCACATATGGGTGCGAAAGAGATTCCTCATTTCACAAAAATTGTGGCAGACTCTGATTTTGATGGGTTAATTGGCGCTGCCATTCTAAAAGCTTACAATTCCACGGCAAAAGTGAGGTTTTCTCATGCAGCATTGGTAAGAAACGGCAATATGGACACAGAAATCGACGCCTCTACGGTAATTGTTGATTTACCATTTCATCAAAACTGTGGGTGGTATTTAGACCACCATCAAACCAACAAACCGACAAAGCAAGAGGCCTTAGAATTTGAAAGAAAAGGTGGAGTTACTGATTGGCAGGCGACACCATCAGCAGCAAGATTGGTGTATGATCTGATTAATACTCATTGCGATTTAAGTAATTTTGTCGACGTAATGCCGTTTGTCGATGCACTTGATTCGGGAGGCATAACCATCGAACAGTTTCGTGAAGACGGTGAGTTAATGCGGTTCAGTCGGACATTGAAGGTCACTGAAAGTGACTACATGAACCACATTGTTAACCAACTATCGCAAGGTAAAACCATCTATGAAATTTTGCAATTACCAGAAGTTAAATCACGATTGTCAGTACAACAACAACAAAGATCAGCAATAGAGAAGGTAGTTGAGTCTAACACTGTGATAATTGACCGCCTTGCAATATGTCATTTACAAGATACAG
>JAQXFJ010000015.1 GCA_029250385.1 Candidatus Poseidoniaceae archaeon
TTAGATTCTGTAACAGTATCCGGTGCATTTGGATCTAGCCGATCTTGGATTCGCAAACCGTTTGAACCGTCACCAATTCCCACAGCAACCCATGACCCAACAGTAGAATCATACTTCAATGCAAGATTGTAACCCAGCCCAAATTGTCTTGAAACGTCAAATTGCCCACCTTCGGATGCTTCTAGTGTTAGGCTGTTATCGCTTGTACCTGTACATCCACTACTTCCAGGTGAACATGCATTGACTACGTCTTGCCAAATTACATCCCAATGTCCGTATTCATTATCGGAATCTGTACTGAAACACGAATATCCAGCGGAAGTATAAGTTTCACATTCCGAGGTATCGAATTCAAACAAGTACTCGTTAGTATCTACAAAGTATGTCATTTGTCTATCAATTGTATTTCCTGTAGTTTTTACTCCACCATCAAAATTAGCCTTTACATTTTCAACTAAAGTTGTCATTTTCTGTGCAGTACCTGCATTTAATGGATCAACTAAGGTAAATTGTACTGTTGCGGATTGTGCAGGGTTGGCGCCTTGATTTGGCTTGGTTGCTGTTGGTCCTGAAGCATCTTGGTAAGTCCAGTAATAGTCTACAACGCTACCGTGTGATAGATGGCTTGTTTGGGCAGTGAAAGCACACGTCTGCTCTTTAGCATTACAAATTGAACTAACTAAAGTAGCAGGAGTAGAAATATAATTTGAGTTATCAATACTATACCATAATTTAGGACCATTGGCCGTTGTTGTATCAATTGCATGTTCAGTGTCCTCGATTTCTAGCATGAGAGTCCGTGGTCCTTCGATGTACGTGTTACCTTGATAATGCACTTCCGTCTTATCTTCAGGAGGTGTAGTATCATCGACTGCTTCCTCGAAATCAATAATTAATTCGAATTTATCGATATAAAATTCTGCCCCTCCTGGTCCTGCTGATCCAATAGTTTGGTCTGGCGACTGAGAAACTGCGGAGTTGGCAAATCCAAGTCCCATTTCAATGTAACCTCCGTTCGCTATAGCATCTGAAAGCATTGAGATAGAACTTGTTTGGTCGCTACATTCTACAGCAGTAGAACATAGGTTGATTGTCCTAGTCCCTTGACCGATTTGGGGAATTGAGATGTATCCTAATGATTCTGAACTGACCATAGAAACCTGTCTAAGACCCCATGGAGTTGCTGGAACAGTACCCCATGTACCCAAAGAAGCTGCCTCAACTGAACCTGAACCACCATTGGTCCCATCGCCGTTAGAATCATAAACCAAAAATTCAATATTCATAGTTGTTCCACCGGCGTTTTGAATAAGTGTTCCTTCTGTGTTCGAGTAATAAGTCACACCGTCAAATGCACCTCCACCGTTAGGTGCCCAAGAGTTAGCCCAAGACCAAGATTGTCCAGCCGTTCTCCAGAGAATTATGTTTTCGGTACACCATGAACCACAGTTCCAAGTCATTCTCGCTTCTTCGCCAATGCCAAGAGCAAGGGTAGCATCAGGCCCTCTGTTTAGCGAATCACCTCCGGACGAAAGTTGCGGGAGAATGATTCCGGAAGATTCTTGTATTGTCATTTGGTTTTCACCAGTCCAACAGCCGCTTAGGGACGAAGATGGACAGTAATATCGGATCACGAATTCTTCACTGGAAGGTATGGTGAATGCACCAGTTGTCGAGAAACCTGTGGTTGACATTTGTGCAACATTTGACCAACCGTATTGCGTGTTTGTAACAGCCCCTCCTGCAGCTCTTTTGTAAATTCCGTAGTATGCATTATTATTCATTCCATCGCCGAAAGAATCTAAGACTTCCCACGTGTAAGTTCCACCAGGGAAAATTCCGTTTGAGGAAGAACCGTCGCTTACAGAAACATAGTTTCCATGACCATAATTGTGGGAATTATCTACGCCGAAATGACTCCAATGGAGACATTCGTTCCAGTAACTACTACATGACATTCTTCCAGAAGCGGTAGGCTGACTATAGGTATAAACCGGATTTCCTGTTGCAGTAGGTGGAGTGTATGCAGGAAGTGCATTACCTGTACATCCGCCTGGATTTGCAAACGCACCCAACTGTACTGTTGAACCGTCTGGAGCTCCTGCTGAGGAAATTCCACAATCTTCAAGGACAATTATGTCTGCAAATCCGTCATCGCCATCAGCATTATAGGTAACCCTTGCAGATATACTTTCTACTGGAGAAAGTGCGTTACCGCCAGGTAGTGTTGAGCCAAATTGGAATGGGAAACGGGGTGAATCTTCCATATCTCCCCAGTTATCATACTCGTAACGACCGTCAGTCTTAAAATGACAGTTATTTGCGGAGATGTCGCAAACAGGATAAGTATTTTGCCCTGTAGCAACGTAAGTGAAGGTCGGATCAATAGTTACAGGGAAACTGACATCCTCTGACAGAAGCGAGGAAGTCATAATTGCTGTGATTATCGAACCAGAAGTTCCAAATTCATCAACAGAGAGGAAATATGTTGAATA
>JAQXFJ010000076.1 GCA_029250385.1 Candidatus Poseidoniaceae archaeon
AATTACAAAGTCCGGTGAATCAGTGAGTTGTATGCTTACATCGTTTACTTGATTTATTTCAAAATTATCGTGAGTTTGGGATTGATAATTTTGCCCACTTCGAACGGATATTATTTCAGCCACTACACCGGGACAATTGTCACCACGTTGAGCAGATTCAGGAGATTGTAACGTGACTGTGAAAGTACCAGTAGAATATGAATTTAAATATATCACTTCTGGTACAATATCAACCACATTCCAATCACTAAATCCTATTGTTTCTAAACTGGTAGAAAAAATATCTTGCACAGATGCATTATTGGTAATCTCAAAACCTATGGTGACTAATTCTCCAGGATTTACCGACCATTTTGTATCAAGATAGTGATCTTGTAAAAACACCGATGCATCACTCACCATGCTTGCTGTTGCAGTTACAGCTAAAGTATCAGTCCTTGATGAATCATTTTGAGACTGAGCATGTATTTGAAAAATACCAATCGAATCCGGAACAGCGTCTTGAGCCACGGTATATGTCAATAGAATTTCTGTTAAGATTCCGGGTTGAACATATATCGAACTCGGTTGATTCCATGCAAATGCAACACTCCATCCTATCGGAAGATTTTGATAGCTTAATGATAGGTCAAACACATCACTAGCTCCACCAATATTCGTCACATAAGCATTGTAGGTACAGGTATTTCCAGGTGCACATCGAGGGGAGATGGAAATATCATAAAACTCAGGAATCCGATCTGGCTCTACTTCTAACTGTAAATTTATAGTATCACTTATTTGTCCATGAGTGACGCTTGAAAGTTTAACACCAATCGGGAATAAGCCAGCAGTTTCACCTGATTTCGGTTGATAATTTAATTCGATGATTTTAGTTTCACCTTTCTCCACTAATACCCCATTATCTTCACTAATACTAACTCCTGATTGATGTGAGAAGTAATATTGCCACTCGACAGGGAAATTTAGCATTGAAGGGGTAAAAATTTCTGAAATATTGCCGCTGTTAGTTAATTCCAAAATTGCTTTGCCCCATGATCCAGGAACAGTCTTTGTAACGGACAATCCGGAAACCGATATATCAAATTCAGATTGTTTTGCTTCTTGGTCGTAAACTATTACTATATCATCCATCCAAAAACCGATATCATTGTTAACAGAATCACTGGAAAATGAGAATTTATATTGTGAATTAGCATGATAGAGTTGCGAACTTGTCGGTACTAAAGGCGAAAAAGCCCCAGCATGGTTAAACGAAAATGTGTTCCAATTTGTCAAGGTATTATCTGTTGTACCAGTCATACTAACTAACTCGACCCATCCGTTATTTTGGTTTTTGGCGTATAGTCTTACATAATCCCCACTCGCTAAGCTACCAGTGTAAAAAAACGTGATTCCGTTGGTTCTTGTTGGATTTGAAATAGCATCTGACATGTCTAGAATGGGGGTGATTAAATCGCTGTTCGCATTAGCGGAATAGGATGAGAGTTGACCATTTCCATAATG
>JAQXFJ010000119.1 GCA_029250385.1 Candidatus Poseidoniaceae archaeon
ATGGGCCATTCTGCCGGTGGGCAACTAGCGCTACTAATTGCCGCCAAGGCAGAACGAAAGCCATGGTTGGCAATCGCACAAGCACCAATCACCGATCTAGTGGGTGCAGACCACGCAAAATTATCAGATGATGGTGATGCCGTACGCAAATGGATTGGATGTGCACCTGAAGAGGATGAATCATTGTGGTCAAATCTAAATCCAGTTGATAATCCCCCCATAGCACCAGTACTGCTAATTCATGGAGAAGAAGATGATGAAGTCCCCATTGAACAATCCGAGACATACGCTAGGGTTATGAACGCAAAAGGTAGTGATGTGCAAAAGGTATGGTTACCTGGTGACCACTATTCGATAATCGATGTGGCGAGTGATGATTGGTTGGTTATCGTCAACTCAATCTTAGACTGGTTATGATGGCATAATAATATGTCATATGACCTATTGGCTCAACTATGGACCTACTTGGCAAGGATTATCCTTATTCGCGCAGTTCACTATCAGGCAAACACGCTTTGATTTTTGGAGCAAGTAAAGGAATAGGTGCTGCAACTGCTAGAATGATGGCTTGCGCTGGTGCTGATGTGACAATATGTGCAAGAAATGAAGAATCATTGGATAATTTGACCAATGAATTGACCAGTCTTGGCAATGGACGGCACAATTTCAGAATCGTGGATTTAGAAGAGTTAGATAAATTAGACCAAGTTGTTGCTGAAATACTGGAAAATTTAGGGCCTGTTCACATATTAATCAATAATTCAGGTGGCCCTCCTGGGGGACCATTATTGGAAAATTCAGTAGAGGATTTCTATGCCCCATTTACTAGACATTTACACGCCTCTCACAAAATAACAAAACAATTAGCACCAGTTATGGAACAACAAGGATATGGCCGCATAATTCAAATAATTTCGACTTCGGTGAAAGAACCAATACCAAATATTGGCTTATCTAACACACTGCGAGGGGCTATGGCTAGCTGGGCAAAATCACTCTCAAGGGAACTAGCACCTTGTATTACAATTAACAATGTTCTTCCCGGATTTACCGCAACTGAAAGACTAGATAACCTAGCTAATAGCATCAACGAAAGAACTGGTAAATCTCATCAAGAAATTCACGATGGATGGATGTCACAAGTCCCTATTGAAAGATTAGTTGACCCACTTGAAACCGCTTCAGCAATAACATTCCTTGCTATGCCAGCCTCAGGTGCAATCCGCGGCGTGTCTTTAGCAGTCGATGGTGGTCGTCTTAGAGGGATTTGATTACCGATACAAATCAAACCAAACTGGGTAGTGATCAGATAAATCGGTCGAGTTAAACGAGTTATCTATCCCCCAAGAACCCACTAAACGGCCATTTAATTCATCTAAAGTGACAATGCGGTCGTAAGCACAATCAGTTGATGAGACAGTAGTATCTGCAAGATCATGAACCAGCCAATTATATTGTGGCAACCGCATTGGAGATTCCCATAATTCTTGGGAATTAGCATAGCTACAATCAGCATTAAAGTCGCCCAGTATAATCAAATCGGTTTCCTCAGTATTATTCTCCCGATAACTCTCTACGACAGTGTGTAAGGCATTGATTTCCTCCATAGCCAAAGCAGGTTTAGTGTGAATAGAGAATATCGTGAAATCAAAACCTGAACTATTACCGCTTTCGTTTAGTAACTCGAAGGATGCTAAATAGGGTTCACGTTGAAACAAATCCTCACTAGAATCATTGTACAGTGTCCCATTACCTAATTCTCTAAACACAGAGGTGTTGTAATAGTAAACATATTGTTCTTGGGCAGATGAAGAGGCTTCAATACCGCTTCTTGGACTAAGTGACATATTCCAAGTATCTCCTGATTGGTTATTTATTTCATCAAGAAATTCATACGGCACAGTTTGGTCAATATCCTTTATTTCCTGTACAGCAACCATATCATATTGAAGTACAATGTCGACTAATTGGCTAACTACGTCAGGTTTACCCATTTTTGTCTTACCAAACACCTGTATGTTAAACGTAGCAATTCGTGCAACTTCGGAACGGTTCAACTCTGGAATTTCTCTTCCTTCAGCCCCTTCTTCAGACTCCTCTTCTTCAGGTTCTATATAGACAAAAACGGTATTGTCATCCTTGTGTATCACTAAATGAATGGTCATCGGCGCGAGAATGAGAATTGCCACTAGGCTTAGCGCCTGAAGATAGCCATCAAGAGAACCCATCTTTAGCACGCTTAGTGATTGTTGTTATCAAGATTATTGCTAAATCAGTTGGAATAGGTTATTCATGCTAGGGTATTGGCGCAGTCATGAACGGCGAGGTTAGTGCCCAACAAGCAAAGAAAATAGTCTCAATGCTTACTGATGGGAGAGCGATTGAGAACGTCAATGCACCGCTGGCTTTGCGTCTAATACCGTTAGCAGAAGAGTTAGGAGACCTAGAACTCATTGAACGCCTGCTTGACCACGCAGAGAAAGTATCAGCAGATGAGTTAGAATCCGGATGGGTTGCATTTGAACAACTGAAGATTGTTGATTCGAACCAAGAAAAATTTGTTGAACTGGCCGCTAGTTCAGAGAAAATAGAAAACGGTGAATCACTAGCTGCTGCGGTATTACACCACATCGGATTGATGTGCTTAAGTCATGAAAATTATGATGATTGTAAAGTGTTCATCACACGCTCAATGCGAATTAGAGAAAAATCATCTGATAACTCTGGATTGGTGTATAGTTTAGCGGTATTAGAGGCCTGTGATAAGCGGCAAAACAATCTTGATTCCGCATTAGTTCACGGCACGAGAAGACTTGAATTACTAACCAACTCAGATGATATTGAAGGTCAAATGGAAGCACTATCCGATTTGGCACACACTCAGGCATCATTAGGGACATTCGATGCAGCAATTGATCTCTACACACAATCATTAGAATTATCTAATGACCTAGAAGATGTATCAGGACAATTTGTCGCTAGATGGGGCTTGGCAGACCTATGTGAGATACAAAGTGACTATAAAGCCGCGATGATTCATCTGTCTGATTGTTTGCATTCATTCATTGCTTTTGGAATCCAACCCCCGGTACAAATCCGTGAGAGACTAGAAGCCCTAACAAATTTAGAGAATCCAGAATCGAATTAACTGACTGCCACATCGATTATGTCCTAAGAGTGTTTGGGATGACCAGTGGCAAGTCATGAAGCATGACATTTTCTTCTCAATCAGCCAAACTCCTGGCGTCGACGGTAAGACTCCGTCTGAAAAAATCATGTTTGCGAACTATTTCCAACAACTAAAACATGCTGATAGTTTAGGATTCGAAGTTGGTTGGATTGCTCAGGCTCATCTTTCAACCGAAACTCAGAAGATGAATTCAAGCCCTGTAGTGCCTCATTGGCAAGGTGAAGTTGGATTATGTACAGATTTCCCACAATTAGCCATGGAGAGCTTCCGGCAAACGGAAAATATCGACATTGGCTCAGCGGTAGTAAGTATTCTAGCCAGCGGAGGACCAATTGCTCAGGCAGAAAGAATTGCCAATACTGTCCAACTTTTGTCAATGCTTGATGAGAAACGGAAACTGCATGTTGGATTTAGCGCAGGCAGATTTGAATTTATGGCTAGACCTTACGGCATAACTCCACGAAACTCTTGGGAAAAGTGTGCATGGAAAAGTCTTCGAGGACAGATCTTCATGGAAGCAAGCGAGATATTCCTCAGGCTCCTGCGTGGTGACATAATCAGTAGCGAAGATGTTCGAAAGACTGTTCTTACTAGAGACAATTTCCGTAATGATGAAGATTGGTCTGCTGTTCAAGCAGCATACTTAGCTGATTCTGGTGAAGATGAAGCGAATGAAATCGCAATCCCAAACAGGTACCAATTTGAAGAAATTTCAATTATCCCCAAGGCTTGGAATCGAGACCAGTTATCGCTTATCGCAGGCACCCACGATGCAAAAACTCAACAATTTGTCAACACTTTTTTGCCAGTCAAGGTGTTTAATCTATCAATCACCTCACCGGCTATCATCGATTCCACCCATGAAAGAATGACAGCATGTTTCCATGAAACTGGTGGTAAGTGGCAAAGGAGTTACATGCCACGAACGAGTTTTGTATTTCTCAACGATGAAGATGGATTAACTGGAGAGGAACAGAGTCATGCTGCTAAACAAGAAGCAGAAAGCGCACTACAAGCATATTGGAATGCGCTTGAAGGAACTATCGACCCAGAAAAAGTTAGCAAAGCAGCAAATAATGCACTTATTGGAAGCGTATCTGAAGTGGCTCAACAAATCGTTGAGAGATTCCATCCTGAAGACACCATAATGGCGTGGTTCGATTTCTTTAATCATGATTCTGACCGAGTTTGCCGTAATATGTCAGCGTATATGGCAAAGGTAGTACCGATGGTCAACACTATGTTGGAGGCAGAAAAATGAGCGAGGAACATATGCCCTCAGCAGTAAAAGACGGCAGGCCTGGCAGCTCGATGTACCCTGAATCATCCCTCGGTGAGAACATCAAAGGAATTCCTACTGGCCGTGAAGTGGATTGGGAACCACTGGTTGATTATCGAAGAAATGGAGTTTCTGAGACGACTATCCACGGTGCAGTTGCCTGGGCACATGGTGATGAGGTAATACACTCATTTGGCGGTAACGTCCTATGTTACGGCAGGTCGATGATGAAACCATTCATGCTCAAAGCATTCACCAAAGAGTTAGAAGATGTCAGTTGGGAACAAAAAGCAATTTCAGTAGCCTCACACAATGGCGATACAGAACACGTTGCTGCCGCTCAATCTTTGCTTTATGAGGAAGAATGGCCATTGATGTTAACTCCTCTAGATGTCCCACTTATTCAATTTGGCAGACAAGTAAGAAGACCACGAAGGTGGTTTCATACTTGCTCAGGCGAACATGCTGCAATCCTTCACGGTTGTCGCAAGAAGGGGTGGAATCGTGCTGGGTATACCCTACCAAATCACGAGGTTTTCTCGGCATATATGGAACAAATTCGAACTTATTTAGGCCCAGATTGGAAACCGCTTAGATATGCTAAGGATGGTTGTGGACTGCCAACTGTCTCCAATACTGTTTCAGAGTTGGCACAGATTTATGCTGGTTTAGTACGGGACAAAGATGACGATTGGATATGGGAAGCAATGGTTAGACACCCAGACTTAGTAGGTGGATTCAACAGATTAGATTCTACTATTCTAAAAGCAGGTGAAGGTCGAGTAATTGCTAAAGAAGGGGCTGATGGGCTGCTTGGCCTAGCAATAGAACATCCAGATTACCCCAAAGGTTTGGGAGTGGTTGTTAAAATCGCTCACGGTTGGAATTCTCAAGCAACATGGTATATTGCTCGAGCCATTCTTGGAGTGCTAGGAATTGAACTGCGCAACCCTTACCCTTTACACAGACAAAAAGCGTTTATTGTGCCGGGCATTGTACCGGATATATATCACGAAAAACTTCAATCAATCGATACTTGGGACGAGTGGGATCCTGATCAAGACCGCTGGACATATGATATTGAGGGGTAAATTTGGACATTTACAACTACATCGATGGGGAGTTTACTTTGCCTATCAGTGGCAATATGCTTGATAATCTAAACCCTGCTACTGGACAAATAATCGCTCGAATTCCCGATTCAAATAATGATGATGTCGCAACGGCGGCAGAAGCAGCTAAACTTGCGTTACCTAGTTGGCGTGGACTTACCAAAGGTGAGCGAATAAATTGGCTTAACAAAATTGCTCAAGCCTTGGAAGAGAGGTCTGAGGATATTGCTAAAACTGAAAGCATGGATACTGGGAAACCAATTGCTTTGGCCAGAAGAGTAGACGCAGCACGTAGCATTAGTAATTTCAGATTCTTTGCAAAGCATGCTGAACAGTTAACTGAAAATAAGTTCACCATGGCTGATGCAACAAATTATGTAATACGCAAGCCGGTCGGAGTGGTCGGATTGATAACTCCCTGGAATTTACCACTATATCTCCTCTCATGGAAAGTCGCACCTGCATTAGTCATGGGTAATACCATAGTCGCCAAGCCAAGTGAAATGACTCCAATGACTGCTAATCTTTTAGCCAAAACTCTTGATGACCTCGACTTCCCAAAAGGAGTAGTAAATATCGTCCACGGCCTAGGCCCAAGCACGGGTCAAGCGATCCTAGAACATCCTGAAATAAGTGCTATATCGTTTACTGGCGGTACTGAAACCGGTAAGATTGTTGCTAAAACTGCTGGCCCAATGTTCAAAAAATTATCACTAGAGTTAGGTGGAAAGAATGCGACAATTATCCTCGATGATGCAGACCTAGAAACTGCGGCCACTGGGGCTGCAAAGGCGGCATTTACTAATTCAGGTCAAGTGTGTTTGTGTGGTTCACGTGTACTCATTGATGCTAAAATTTACGATGCTTTTGTTCCTAAATTTATTGACGCTGTTGCTGCAATGAAGGTTGGTAACCCAGATGATGAGTCAACTGACATCGGGTCAGTCATCTCACAACAACACATGGAAAAAGTTCTCTCATACATAGAATTAGCCAAGCAGGAAGGGGGAACTATTGCGCATGGCGGCCAAAGAATTATTCCAAACCACGCCAGTCTTCAAAACGGTTCATTCATTAGTCCAACTGTGATTGAAAACCTATCCATAAGTTCTAGATGCGCAACAGAAGAAATATTTGGACCAGTGGTTACTTTGCATAAATTTGATTCTGATTTAGCAGCGATTGAGATGACTAACAGCACTCAGTACGGACTAGCTGGTTCCATTTGGACTAGCGATACGGCTAGAGGAAAGCAATTGGCTAAGCAAATTGACAGCGGTATATTATGGGTAAATACATGGCTTCATCGAGACCTTCGAACCCCTTTTGGAGGGGTTAAAAATTCGGGAGTTGGTCGGGAGGGTGGCGATTGGTCATTGAATTTCTTTTCTGAATTGAGCAACATATGTGTAAAAGATGATTGAACACATCTTCAAAAGTAGAACCCAACATCTTATGCTATGTCCGGAGCAGATAATCTACCATTATTTGTGTTACCAATGGTGCTACTGCCCGGAGAAATACAAAGTCTACGAATATTTGAGCCTAGGTACCGACAAATGCTTGATGACTGCTTGCTTGACGACAGACCGTTTGGCATGGTAATGACTGATCCTATGGCAATTCACAATGGATGGAATGGACCAAGAATGTTTGGCTGCGAGGCAGAAATAATCAGTCATGAAACAAAAGGCAGTAATCACTTTATTGAGTTTGTTGGACGAAGAAGATTTCAAATTAACAAGGTGCATGAACCTGTTCTACCGCCTTTCGAAGATGAATCTATGATAGATTTAATTCCAGAAGCTGGAATATTACCTGACCTAGAAACCATACTTGCCAGAGTACCAGAGAACAGCGAGCATTCGAAACTGTACCTATCTGCTGAGGTAACCTATCTTCCAGACGAAGATGAATTAACCACATTTCAGCAGACTGAGCTAAAAAGTACCCTGAATGGTATCTTAAGTAAAATCGGTGGCATCCTACAAATCGACAAAGACACTCTTGACGATTGGATCGAAGATCGCACTGAAATGGTTATCGATGATTCCTCCACCTCGATGTTTGCCGTGGCTGCTTTAACAATCAGTGACCCCGAATATAAGTATCAATTATTGTCTTGTGCAGACTCAAAAGAGGTTTTTTTACAATTAACCCGATTTTTGGCCGAAATGGATGTTTGAGTTTATTTTTGGAAGCGAGAGTTTCAAATCAATTGCGCTGCTGGAATAACTATGTCCGTTCACGGCAAAGCCAAGAAGGTCACAACCCACACGCTTCAAGAAATGAAACGTGCTGATGAAAAAATAACTATGCTGACTGCATATGATTACTCGCTGGCAAAATTAGTCGATAATGCCGGTGTTGATGTGATACTTGTTGGAGATTCTGCTTCAAATGTGATGGCAGGGCAAGTAACAACCGTACCTATGACATTAGATCATATGATTTACCATGCACAGTGTGTCAAAAGAGCCGTAGATAGAGCACTAATTGTTGTTGATATGCCATTTGGAACCTATCAAGGTAATTCAGCAATTGCGCTTGAATCAGCTATTAGAATCATGAAAGAGGCTGAAGGGCATGCAGTAAAACTTGAGGGTGGGGCAGAAATTGTTGAATCAATAAAGCGAATCTTAACCGCAGGCATTCCAGTCATGGGACACTTGGGTCTTACTCCACAATCGATCTACAAGTTTGGCACTTACAGTGTTAGAGCAAAAGAGGATGATGAGGCGAATAAGCTAATTGAAGATGCTAAAATATTGGAGGCAGCTGGCTGCTTTGCTATAGTACTAGAAAAAATACCTCGTGAATTAGCCAAAAAAGTTAGTGAAGCCATCGACATACCTACCATCGGAATCGGTGCTGGACCAGATTGTGATGGTCAGGTTCTCGTATTACACGATTTACTGGGGATAACTATGGACTTCTCACCGAGGTTCCTACGTAGATACCTAAATCTAGCCGTAGAGATAGATGGTGCAATAAAGCAATATTGTGATGATGTCCGTCAAGGTAATTTCCCTGACCAGTCGGAAAGCTACACTTCATAGACCGATACTGTAGGCAAGCAATGCCCCGGAAAAAGCACCTATGTCTACGGCGAATGCGTGCCATACACCGTATCTAAACGGTGGGAGTTCATATCGGCCCCAAGATGTTGAAATCCAAACCCAAAGCAGTAATGCACCATAACCACCACAAAATACCGCACCCCATCCGGAAAACCAAATCATGAAAAATATTGTTCCGGGAGTTGCTAAACCCAGAGTATATTCAAACCAGCGAGAGGCTTTATCCCTTACCAAGACAAAGTAAAGTAGTGGTGAGAGGATTATTGACGATAGGATAGCTCCTTGTGGTGGAGAAGGCCAATTATATTCGGGAGTGATATATTCCTGGAATAAGATTCCTACAACCATACCAAACAACGCTGGTGCGATAATATGTCGAATCCCAGTTTGAAAATCAATACCATCAGCACGATCTAGTTGCGAGTCATTAGAAGAACTGGCATACACTGGAATGTCACTGTTCTTCTCGCCCATGCATCCGCCAAACTGCGCTGGTGTTTGAGTTTTAGGGCACAGCGGTTTCATCCGTACAAAATATAGGCAACCTATTGATAGGACTGCACATGGCGAAAGGAGAGATTGTTGCAGGTTGTTTAGCGCCTCACCCACCTCATATTGTATATGCAGAAAACCCTTCGCAAAATGAGCCTGTGGCTGAAGGCGGCTGGGAGCAACTAAGATGGGGTTACGAAAGGTTACGTGAGTCACTAAAAGATGTAGACTATGATGCAATTGTTGTTCTATCACCACATTGGCAAACCTACATAGGAACACATTTCCTTGGTCTAGACAATTTTCAAAGCCTGTCTGTAGACCCGATATTTCCTAACTTATTTCGCTACCATTATGATTTGAATGTCGATGTCGAATTGGCTAAGCAAATTCATGACAAAGCTCACGATGCAGGTTTAACGGTGAAAATGATGACAAACCCTGATTTTAGAGTTGATTATGGAACAATTACTACTGGCCATATGTTTAGGCCTGAATGGGATAAGCCACTAGTGGTGATATCCAGCAACCGTTCAAGAGATTATTATTCAGTTGAAGTAATGCAGGAAATGATGATTGAGCTTGGTAGAGTCACAAGAGAAGCAATATTAGAAAGTGGCAAAAAAGTAGTAGTTTTGGCGAGTAATTCCTTATCGCATCGACACTTTACCACCGAATCAAAAATTCCAGAAGACATGAGTAAAGAGCACATTACCAGCCATGCCATGCATCTTTGGGACATGAGAATGATTGATTACATGAAATCAGGACAATGTCAAAGACTTATTGATGAAATGCCAGAATTCACCGAACAAGCGATTGCTGAAACCGACGGCGGAGCCTTCACGTGGCTACTGTCGACTCTTGAAGTGCCTGATTATCCAGCGATTCTTCACGGATACGGCACCATAATCGGCACTGGAAATGCAATCGTGGAGTGGCCAGTATACCAACACAAGGAGGAATAATATTGTCTGGTGGTGAAATTGTTGAGTCATTCGTCGTGCCTGTTCATCCTCACACTGTGTTAGCACCACAGCAAAATGAAGGTTGGAGTAAACTTCGTGCAGCATATGACGATGCGGCTAAGATTATCACCAATAGTGGAGCAGATTTACTGATTATTTATTCAACTACATGGCCCAGTATAATCGGTCATCAAATGATTTCAGACCCGAACCCTGAATGGGTAATGGTTGACCATGACTTTCATGACCTAGGTTCAATCAATTATTCATTTAACATCGACGCAGAATTTGCCGCCCAATGGAATGCTGAAAATCATTCCCGTGGACTGAAAAGCAGATGTGTCAACTATCGTGGATTTCCCATTGACGTGGGTTCTGTAGTCGCTCTAACATTGTTAAATCCCGATAATAAAATACCTGCGGTAATAGTTTCCTCAAATGTCTATGCAGACCGTAGCGAAACTACTGTGCTAGCTAAGGCGTGTCGAGATTTAGTAAAAAAAACTGGCAGAAAGGCAGTAGCGATAACCGCAATGTCCCTTTCCAATAGAATGTTTACTGAACATATCGAAGCAAAAGATGACAAAATCCACTCACTGAAAGATGATGAATGGAATAGGAAAATATTAGAGTTTTTGACCGAAGGCAGACTGGAAGATGTAGGTCAATTATCTCGGACGATTCAACAACAAATTCGCGTACAGAAAGTTGTCAATTTCAAACCTATGTGGTGGCTATCAGCAATGAACGAAAACCGCAACGACCTTACTGGAAAAGTACTAGCATACGAAGCAATACACGGCGCTGGATGCGCTGTAGTACACCTAAATCCAACACCCTCTGGTGTTGGTGATAAAGAATATGATGAAGATGAAGTTGAAGTTTTCAGTGGTGAGCGCGGCGTATTAGACAACACAGTTTCTAGTCAAGAGGATACCGCCCCTTCCCCTGCAGGTAGTGGACCCGAACTTTGGGATCCAACAAATGCAGAAGGCTCAGTAAATACCGATGCAGCGCCTAAACCAGTTGGAGCATATCCACATGCCAGAAGAGTTGGGGATTTACTTTACCTCTCAGGCGTTGGACCTAGGCAACCTGGCACTAATG
>JAQXFJ010000120.1 GCA_029250385.1 Candidatus Poseidoniaceae archaeon
CCACTTCCTCCGGTGTTGTTTGCATAAACGGTGTAGGTTGTGAATGGAGATACTGCACTTGGTGTACCGCTTATCTCACCAGTTGATGAATCAATGGAAAGGCCAGCCGGTAGTGTTGGATGGGTTTCCCATGAAAGCACTAAACCACCGTTAGCAGTTGGAGTTACCGCAGTCATTGTGGCACCCACTGTTTCGACGAAGGAGTTGGCACTGTAGGTAACTTGTGAAGGAATCACATCGTTAACTTCTATGGTGATGTCTACGGTAGTAGAGCCTCCACTATTACTTGCCGTTATGGTGTACGTTGCTAGGGAAGTAATATGTGTTGGAGTGCCGATTATTTCACCAGTTGCTGCGTCTAAGGATAGACCAGCAGGGAGTGTTGGAGCAACAGACCAAAGGGTTACTACTCCTCCATTGTTTGTTGGTGGTGTTGTGGACACTTGAGAATCTTTTGTGAAGGTAAATGGGTCGCCGCTGTACACAATCAAAGATGGAACTATGTCGTTAACAGTAATGTCAACTGACGTTGTAGCACTGCCACCTGAGTTTGTTGCAGTAACTGTGTATGTAGTCAATGTCGAAAGCACAGTTGGAGTACCACTAATCTCACCAGTTGATGCATCAATGTCTAGACCAGTCGGTAATGTCGGGTCTATTGTCCAAGTAATGACCGTTCCACCACTATAAGTTGGTAAACCAGAAGTCATCACAGAATCTTTCGTTTCGACAAATGAACTGGTGCTGTATGACACCAGTGATGGAACTATATCAATAACGGTTATCTCAATTGTTGTTGTTGCGCTACCACCGCTGTTAGTAGCAGTTACTGCGTAAGTTGTCTGCGTTGATAGTACGGTTGGAATACCACTTATCTCACCAGTTGATGCATCTATATCCAAGCCTGTTGGAAGCGCTGGTGTAATTGTCCATGTAAGTACGGTTCCGCCTTGGAAAGTAGGTGTTCCAGTAGTCATGGAAGAGTCAATGGTTTCGACGTAAGGGCTGCCGGTGTATGAAACAGATGACGGAATTATGTCGTTAACAGTTATGTCGATTGTTGTAGTTGCACTGCCCCCGGTATTAGATGCGGTTATTGTATAGGTGTCTAAAGAAGAAACGGCGCTTGGTATGCCGCTGATTACCCCAGTCGAAGAGTCGATGCTCAAACCAGCCGGAAGTGCAGGTGAAATCTCCCACAGAGTAATAGTTCCACCTTCGGCACTTGGTGAAGCTGGACTCATACCTGTACCCTTGGTTTCAACAAATGAACTTGGATTATATTCAACCTCAGATGGGATTACATCATTGACTTCGAGGGTAATTGTCGTACTGTCAGCACCACCAGAATTAGTTGCGGTGATTGTGTAAGTTACAGATGAAGTGATAGCAGTTGGCGTACCATCAATTGTACCAGTTGCTTGATCGAAGGAGAGCCCTGCTGGCAATAGTGGATTTATCGAGAAAGTTACAATCGGGCCACCGTTAGCCGTTGGAGTTACCACGTTCATGGGCGTGCCTAATGTAAGTACGAAGGAGTTAGGGGTGTAATCAAGGTTCGATGGAACGATGTCATTTACTGTAAAGTCAACTGTGTCTGTTGCAGTACCGCCTGTGTTGGTCACAGCAATTGTATAGGTTGTAAGTTCGGAAATGACAATAGGCGTACCACTGATTTCTCCTGTTGCTTGGTCAAACACAATACCGTT
>JAQXFJ010000121.1 GCA_029250385.1 Candidatus Poseidoniaceae archaeon
GGAACCTGCAGATGGATCACCTCCTAAGAAACCGGAGGCTGGAGCCCTTTTGGGCTCCAGTCTCCACTCCTTTTTTTATACAATTAACGCTTTACTTTTTACAGTAAGTTATTTTGTCAAACTAGTTTCTGTTCTATTAGGTCAGATAATTTTTCGTAAATTGTTTTCCTGAACGTCAGTAAACATAGTTTTGGCGCAGCTAGATTAACAGTTATTGTTGCACCACGATTAAAATGTACTTCATCCCAGCCATCCGGTACTACATATCCTCTATGCATGTCTGAAGTTATGGTAGTTGTTTGGTCTGTCCAATCTAACCATGACCAGGGCTGGTCTATCCTTTGCTTATGTGATATTTCTCTGGCAACGACAAAGTAATGATTGTTTATTTGATCACCCTGAATATTTTTTCTTAATTCTTCAATAGTATTTTGTTCAATTATGTGATTAAGCCATGCACCTTGGCCAAGCCAGGTTGAAAATACTAATCCACTACTCTGTTGACGGCACTTGTTGCCGTCTCTACGAATGTGATACTTACTTGGAGCATATTGATGGGTATTGGCTATCAAAAGGTCGTTCATGGCTGGGTCAGTAGTGAATCTGTTACCCGAGGTTGTATCAATAATTGCTTGAAGTCTAGGGATTTGGTTGATTATGGCTTTTCCAGAAAGTGCAGTTACGATATCGGCGGAGAAAGTATCAATATTTGAATCCATATAGAAACCAAAGCTTCCACTTGGGTCTTCCTCCATCGGGTGGGAGTTAACACCAATGACTGGAGTTTCAGCATCAATGTTGTGAGATATACTGGTTAAAGTTCCGTCACCACCAAGGACAATTACTAAATCACGTCCAATGAAATCCGCTCTTCTGACCTGTTCTCTTGCTCTTAAATCGAAACTAACATCAAAGTTATTTTTGACCTGATTGAGAATTTCGGTCACCTTCTGTAAACTTTCATCATGAACTTGCTCGAAGTTTTTCTTGAAAACAACAAGTACGTCTGTCAAAAGGTCCGCCTCATATCTCGCAAGTGTTCTTCCTTCTTCAAGACAACCATCTTTGACGGCTTATACGAGAGTTGAATAACTGTTACTAATACCCAAGAACATGCAACCTAGTCCATGGGACGATTTACAAACAGATGGTTCTGCTCCTCAAGTAATGATTGACGGTCAAACTGCACAAATTTCTACGGGTTTTAACAATCAAGTAATTCTTCTGCAGCCACCGTCTTCTGCATCAAAGGTGATTGGTATTTTACTGATTATTTGGGGCGCTATTAATGCGATGTTTTTGCTGCTGGCTGCTGTAGGTTGGTCCAGTAGCGACATAAGAGAAGAACAAGGAATTACTACCTCAAATATCATACTAAACAGTGTTTCAGGAATAATCGCAGTAGCTACCTCAATACTTGGTGGTATTTGGATGATGAACTTTCAAAGAAAGGGTGTATATCTTGTTTTGATTGGAATCATCATCGGCTTTTTATTCTCTATCGCTCTTTCATTAACCGGTAATACTGATGCAGCAGCCGCAAATGCCGACATGAACGAAGAAGTGGTAAGTGGTATTGCAATTGGTATTAGTGCAGTTTGTAGTGCGGTTTGTGGACTGATTGTTGCAATACCGTTGATGATATCCAACAATGGATTAGATGATTCTAAACTATTTGGTTAATTAGGAACCTTTAATTCACTTATTCATTAGTGTATAATAATGATAGAGACTCTCAACCTTCATGGTGGCTTTTTCAAACTCTCCACTCCCTACCGCTGGTATGGATTGTTGGGCTATGTATTATTTGGAATAATGGCGATTGTTGGCCTAGTAATGTCGCTGACCAATTTAGGTAATAATGATGATATTGTAGCAGGAATGGCAATCAGTATACTAGGTCTGACTGGATTAGCGGTAACAACTCCAAGCTCTCACCAAAAAGATCTATACAACCTTAGACAACAAGCGATTGACCCAGAGGTTCTCGAAGCCAAAGCAAAGGAAAGTGGACTTTCAATTGATAATTGGTTTCTCAAACAAACCTCTTATGTTCCTACCAATGACCCTAGCGATTGGGTCTTACCGGCTCCAGGGCCAGCTGTATGGGATAAATTGGATATTTACAAACAGGACGGAGACGGCTCTCCAATAGCAGAACATCCAGTCAAAGTTGGTACACCGGTACCAGCAACTTTCACATTATTTGGCATATTTGGTATTCTAGCAGCTCTATTTACGGTTATTGCAGTTGGGATTGGATTAACTGAGGTTGTTGATAGTGGCAGTCGTTTATTCATCATCGGGATCTTGGGGGTTGTCGGATTAATTTTGCTAATAATAGGCTGGTTCAAATCTAAAATGCTAACCCAGATGCTTGATCTTCAAACTTCAGTTATTCGTTCAGTGCCACTTGGATATAATGAATTAGTTGGGCAGGTAAGACCTTCATACGAAGGTGTGCTCAGGGTCGTTGTCGATGGTAATCAAAATATGTACATGGAAAATATGGTGGGTTTTCGTTGGACATATGAACAAGAACAAAAGAGAACCGTATCGGACAAAGATGGTAGTCGCACTGAAACACGCTGGGTTACTATACGTGAGGATTCTGGCGGTTGCCCGTTCATTCTTCACGATGGTACCGGTGGGATAAGAGTAAACGGTGAGAATTTCAAGAGAAGTGATTATGGTGATTTCATCAAGCGTTGGGATAGTGCTTTTGCCAAGTCATTGGGTCAGCAATTCTTTGCTCAATTGGTCGCTGGGTTTGTTGGTGGTTGGCGAGTTACCGACCACCGCTGGACTCTATACGGTTTGAAAATGGGTAATCCTGTCTATTTAGTAGGTCAAGTGAAGTCAAAAAGTAATGCGATGATTGCCGAAGAAGGATTAGACGGAACTTTGCAAAACAGTATCATTGAAGTGTTTGGCAATGAAGACGGTCCCGGAGCAAAATCAACACTAAAGCGAGGTACAGAACTAACTAACCTCGGACGTTCAAGGTCTAAGGCTGAAATGATTTTACCAGCAATGATTCTCTTTTTGGGAGCAATATCTTTACTAGTTTTAGCATGAAGTTCAAATCCTTGTTATAATTCGCCAGACCATGGAAGAAGTGGTAATTGTTGGCGGAGCTAGAACACCGTTCTGTGAATGGCAAGGTGGAAAGCGTGGCGACGGGCAACCAGGTGGCTTGTTAAAGGATTATAGTGCATTAAAACTTGGAGAAATTGCCATTAAAGGTGCACTTGAAAAGACCAATACTTCACCTGATTCAGTAGACCATGTTGTTATGGGCTACGCTTTGCAAACATGTGATCAAGCAATATTTGGGGCAAGACATGCGGGTCTAGGTGCTGGCATTCCTCAAGAAGTTCCAATGCTAACATTATCCAGAATATGTGGTAGTGGAGTTCAATCGATAGTTACTGGTGCTCAAATGATCATGCTTGGAGAAGCACAAACAGTTGTCTCTGGCGGTATGGAAAATATGTCTCAAGCACCACATGTACTACGTGGAATGCGAGATATTTACAAACTTGCAAGGCCACCAAAAGCAGGAACGGTTTTAGAAAAAGATATGGAAGATTATCTTTTCACCAACTTACTAGATGGCATGTGTGGTTCTTTTATGGCGCAAACCTCTGATGAAATTTGTAAAAGGAAAGGCGTCACAAGAGAAGAAACAGATGAGTTTGCTGCGCTGTCTCATGCTCGTGTAGTAAATTCTATAGAACAGAATATATGGGAGCAAGAAGTTGTTAAAGTTGGTGACATTGGGCATAAAGATGAAGATCACGTCGTCCATGATTGTACCAAAGAGTCATTGGCTGAATTAAGAACTGCATTTGGGCCAGAAAGTTTGGTTACTGCTGGCAACGCTTCAGGAGTTGTCGATGGAGCAGCGGCTGTTGTCATAAAATCAGCCAGTAAGGCAAAACAAGATGGTGATAAGCCTCTAGCTAAGATAATATCTTGGGGTATTGTCGGGTTAGAGCCGGCAATAATGGCATACGGTCCAGTTCCTTCCTCTAAGAAAGCCTTGGATAAAGCAGGCTTGACAATTGAAGATATTGACCGCTGGGAAATTAATGAAGCATTTGCCGGTCAAGCAGTTGCCTGTGTAAAGGATTTAGGACTTGATATCAACAAAGTCAATGTTAACGGCGGAGCGGTTGGTATTGGTCATCCACTAGCGGCAACTGGAACAAGATTAGTTCTAACACTGGCTCACGAGCTCAAGCGTTGTAATGGTAAATATGGCGTTGCTACGGCTTGCATTGGCGGCGGTCAAGGTATTGCTATGGTAATAGAATCAATGTAATTATCATAATATTACATCTATTAGATAATTCACCCATGTTATGCTGAGTACCCCAATAAATACTCGCATTAACATTGGTTCGCTAAATAATTTGAATCCCATAATAGCTCCTGACTTGGCTCCAACAAAAGTAATTAAAACTAGTCCAATTAGAAATAGCAACTCATTTTTGATAGCCTCTAACTGAAAACTTTCTAGCAAAATGAAGTGGGCGAAAATGGCAAATGGAACTACCACCATCATTATGTTCAAACTCGAACCAATCGCTTTTCTGGTGTTC
Source organism: Candidatus Poseidoniaceae archaeon (assembly GCA_029250385.1). GTDB lineage: Archaea > Thermoplasmatota > Poseidoniia > Poseidoniales > Poseidoniaceae > MGIIa-L1. Next base: position 4,608 of record JAQXFJ010000121.1, read on the forward strand.
ATTGCTCCAAAAAACTTCATTGCAGGTACGTAAATCATACCGGCGCCGATTGCCATTACACTGGATAAAAAGCCACCAAAAGCAGATAACGATGTCATTTGTAGTAAGTGAATATCTGATTCAGCGTCCTCTTCTTGCTTAATGGAAGTAATTCTTTTGACCATTTTGTAAATGACAAATCCTACAACTAATATACTCATCAATTTGAATATACTCTTGAATTGATCTTGAGTAGCAAAAACAAACAGGACGCCAATTAATGCACCAGGAATAGCTCCCCAAAGGGCAATGCCGGTCAATTCATCATCATGGTAGCCTTTTTTACGATGCTCAAGGCCGCTTCCATAACTTGTTATAGCGCTTAATAATAATGAAACAATAATTAATTTTTGATCTATTTCCCAGTCACCTATGTAGTGGAAAAGTGGCACATAAAGCAACCCACCCCCAAGACCTAAGGGGGCAAATAAAAATGAAATTAACAGTACTCCAAGTACAATTAATACCGTTTCAACAACCAAAAAGACCCAACTCATTATCCCCAAGAGGTCTGAGTATTTATTGTATAATGGCAATTATTTACAAAGAAAAGGCTCATAAGTTAAACTCTAGTGGTATAACCATGATGATATTATTAGTTGGTGGATTAATCTTCGGTCTCCTGTTCCTATTCTTCGTTGGTTGGTTCTTTTCAACGTGGAATCGACTCGTATCCCTCGAAGAGAATGTTAACCAATCATGGGCTAATATCGATGTATTACTCAGACAACGTTACGATATGCTGCCAAATCTCGAGCGTATTGTTAGTAAATTCGTCGATCATGAAAAAGAAATATTCGGGGAACTTGCCAAGGCTAGGCAAATGGCAACAGGTGCCCTGCAAAATAAGGATGTCAAAGGAGTAGGTGCGGCAGAAGCAATGATGAGTTCCATGATTCCTAGGATTACCGCAATTGCAGAAGCATACCCTGAATTAAAGTCTGATTCAAATTTCATCAAGATTCAGGACGAACTGGTGGCAATAGAAAATCAAGTTGCTGACAGAAGAGAAATGTACAACTCACAAACCACAGCATTCAATAAAACCATTCAGATGATTCCGACAACTTTTGTTGCATCTATCAAAGGTTGCCAAAGAAAAGACTTGTTCGAAGTACAAGGTTTTGCAAGAGAAGCTCCGGTACTATTCCAAGACTGAGACTAAAACAACCGTGGTGTTGGTATGTTCCTAATATTTGGCTCTAGTGGCCTTGGATTACGTCTTGCTAAATGGTGTTCTACTCGCAGAAATTGTACTCTTGTTGGGATGGCACAAGACCTACCGATTGGGCAGAATTTAGAGAATTGTGAGATAATAGCCCTACCTGGCCCAGTAAAATTGACCGATTTACCCCTAAACACCCACTCACCTACAGCTATATTGTATTTGGATGATAAGTCATTAAATGATTTAGACCCCTTAGGCTCGATAAAAAATAAGTGGCCTAACTCCCCAATTCTAACCACGATTCCTATGGAAGGTGATGGTTATGATTTGATTAGCATTGACGATATTTCTTTCTCTGCTATGCAAGATCGTATCAGAGGTTGGGAGCGAAATGAAGGTGCATCAAGCCTTGAAAATTACATTTCTGGTTTGACAGATGGTAGTAAAGTCACTATTTTCTGTCATGATAATCCAGACCCAGACGCTCTTGCTTCAGCCTTGGCGATGAATGAATTATTTTCCAAGCATGGTCATGACTCACAAATTGTTCATGGTGGTATGATAGAGCATCACCAAAATCAAGCAATGGTAAAACAACTTGCGATTCCAGTGAGGAGGCTTATACTAGATTGGGAGATTGCTGATGTGGTAAAAGATTCTGATGTTATTGTGGCGGTAGATTTTCATCGCCCCGGTGCTAATAATATCATCCCCAATGATTGTATCCCACATGTGATAATAGATCACCATTCAGTGGATGAACCAGTTACCGCAGATAT
>JAQXFJ010000140.1 GCA_029250385.1 Candidatus Poseidoniaceae archaeon
AGCAGCATCGGCAGCGGCCGCTCCAGCATTAGCTCCATCGCAAATGATAGTCAAGATGATGATGGTGAGGGTGTACCGGATGTTCTTGAGGGTAAATCTACCAAGGATAGTAGCTTTGACCTAATGACTTTGATTTTGTTAGTGTTATGTGCAGTAGCCGTTGTGCTGTTCTTAGGCCGAATGAAGAAAGGTATGAATCAGTGATTTAGATGACAACAATCGATCTTCCATCATCAGATACATTCGCTATTTTTGTGATTGGAGTACTTGCTGCAATTGTATTATGGGATGCCTTTTGGTTAACCAAACAAACCCGCGACATACCAAAATTAGGCGAATTACCGAATGGCGGCTTTGCTTGGGCCAGTGAAGGTCCCCAAGAAGTAATTCGTCAATGGGGTAATCTGTTTTCCATGGCCGCGATGATGAGTTTACCTTGGCCGCTGATATCCATATCAAACACCCCGATTATTTATGGCATAATTTGGGATATACTGTTATCCTTGCACATCATTTATTTGCTAATTCCAAAACGTTATGCAGTTACATCTACTCATTTATTCGCTGATGGTCAAAGATATGAATGGAAAAAATTACGGTTATCTAAGCGACAACCGAAGCGCCGGATTATGCTACTTCGTAAAGGGTGGGGGATTTTTGGCCCACTTCCAGTTGGCGGCAAGTATCACGATTTAGCCCAAGCCAAGCAGTTTATGGCGACGGTTTATGAAAAAAGTCTAGAACAAGAATGACCGTTATGACCAATAGGCGAATTCTATTGGGAAAATCATGGAATGGACTAGAAGCGATGAAGACTTGTTGGTAAGGATTGATCCGGGGGAGGAAATACACGCCTCTTTGCAGAAGCTGGCACAGGAGATTGGCTTCAATGCCGCAGCAATTACCAGTGGTATTGGACGGACACGCGATAATATCTATGGTTACATGAACAATGAAGGCATCTACATCAAAAGAGAACTTGACAATCCTTCAGAATTAGTCAGTCTATCGGGTAATATCGCTCGAACACAAGATGGAAAACCCTTCACTCATATTCACTGTTGCTGGTCAGACGATGGCAATACAGTTCACGCAGGGCACATGTTTTCCTCAACTATTGCAGTAGTTGCTGAAATACACTTAAGGATAATGTCAAAGGCTGTAATGACTCGTTGTCCATTGGCAGATGTACAACTGCTTGGGTTACAATTTTCGTGATATTCAAAGCCTATGACTAAGGTGCATGACCATGGCCGACGAGCAGAGAATCGAGGAACTCTCTGCGGCAGTTCGCTATCATCGAGAATTGTACTATAATCATTCAGTTCCAGAGATTTCAGACGCTGATTTTGATAAGTTATGGGACGAACTGAAATCACTAGACCCTAACAATTCTGTGTTGCATGAAGTTGGACCAGAACCACTGCCGGGCACTGAAAAGGTAGAACACATGTTTCCAATGCGGTCTCTAGATAAGGGTACTACAGATGAAGACATAACTCACTTTGTAACACAATCAACATTTGGCGGCAAGCAATACCTCGCTCAACCTAAATTAGATGGTTCAGCGCTGTCGTTAGAGTATGTTGCCGGTAACCTGCACCGTGCAGCAACAAGAGGGAGCGGAGAAAGAGGCGAAGATGTCACACTAAACGCTAAGTTAGTTGCCAACATTCCGCTACGACTTAACGTTGCTGCGGATTGTCACGTACGAGGTGAAGTAGTCATGCCGTTAGCAATATTTGACAAGAAATATCGTGATGTTTCACCAAATCCTCGTAATCTTTGCTCGGGCGCTCTGCGTCAAAAACACGGCGATGGCAAGGCAGATGCTGCTGATTTGGTATTTTGCGCTTATGATGTCAAGTTCGTCAATGAGGCACCCACTGCAAAGCACGATAGCGAATTGTTAGCTTGGTTGCAGAAAGCCGGGATAGAGCCAGCACCTTGGACTGTTTTTGAATCCGACTCGCCACAATTTGGAATGATCGAACACACAAAAGAATGGTCTGCCAAACGTGGTGATTTTGAGTTTGAAATAGACGGCATTGTCTTCAAACTCGATGATTTACAGCAACGCAACAACCTCGGTATGACTGCCCATCATCCACGTTGGGCACTAGCATGGAAATTTCCACCAGAAGAAGCAACCTCCGTATTACTTAGCGTTGATTGGCAAACTGGCAGAACTGGTAATGTGACTCCAGTGGCTAGAATTGCCCCACAGAGTGTTGGCGGAGTGACCGTTGAAAACACAACTCTGCACAACCCAGGTGAAGTCGCAAGGCTTGGAGTGAAAATAGGTGATAAGATTCTTATCGTTCGACGTGGGGACGTAATCCCTAAAATTGAACACAGCCTTGGCAGAGCCAAACAAGAAGACCTAGCAGGCCGTCACCATGCTGACGGTACGCTATTTGCCCATGAACTTCCCGAGGAGTGCGAGATAACTATCCCGCAAATTTGCCCCTCCTGCGATTCTAGTCTAGTTGTTGAAGGAGCCTTTCTAAAATGTTACAATATGTTGTGTGAGGCACGAACTAGCCGGTCAATCCTCTATTGGTGTAGAGCTTTAGAGATGGATGGTATTGGTGAGAAATTGGTTGAACAATTACTCGATGCAAATCTGATTTCATCTATTTCAGGGCTCTATGGATTAACCAGTTTAGATTTGACTAGTCTTGAGCGGATGGGGCAGAAGTCTGCACAGAATGTGTTGTCTGAATTAACTCGAACCAAACAAATGACTCTAGGTAAATTCATCCATGCACTTGGCCTATCTGGTATCGGGCCAGAACTGGCATCCCTATTTGCCAGTCATGTCAAGACGCTTGAGGGAATGTTTGACTGGTTAAGAGGAGCTCATGCAGAATTGGGTGACGAGGCTTATGGCCCAGAACTTGATGAAGGCGGCAAACCACACAAATCGAATTTTGCCATTCGAGGCCTTTGTGAGCATGATGGAATTGGCGAAAAAGTTGCCATTCAAGTACGGGACGGTTTAGAATTGAGACGAGATTTAATTCTTGAATTATCGAGTTACTTGATTTTAGACGAGGAACCAGTCTCTGTGTCTAATGGTAACTTTGATGGCATGACATTCTGTATTACTGGTACGTTAACTCAATCACGCAAGGTTATCCAATTAATGGTAAAAGCAGCGGGCGGCAAGGTTGTTGGCTCGATTTCTACCAAACTTGATGTTTTGATTGCCGGTGAAAATGCGGGGACTAAATTAACTAAAGCTGTTAATTTGGGTATCGCTGTTTGGGATGAAGCTTCGTTGAATCAAGCGCTCAATGGTTCTGAACCATCAAGTGAATCAAATGATTCGATAAAAATCTCTCAAAAAACACAAGCGCAAAAGTCTCTACTCGACTTTTAATGGCTATTTGTTTATGCATCCATCAGTAAATGTTCAATAGTGCAACGAAATAGTCGCCTTATGGGTCAGCGTAGGGTAATTGTAGCCATTATGATGGTATCAATTCTATTACTGGTCCCAGCAATCCAAGGTTATGAGGGAGGAGTTTACAACCAAGCATCGGGTTGTAATTGTCATTCGCAATCTGGAACTAGCCCTGCTAGTGTATCGATTTCCGGCTTACCGACCTCTTATGATGTAAACAAATTGTATCAAGTCACAGTTTCGGTTAGTGGAGGCGTCTCCGGTTCTAGTGGCGGATTTTCATTAGAAGTTGATAAGGGCACTCTAAGCACTGGATTTGGATTGATGTTAGTCAATATAAATAGCCAAGGCAATAGTGCAACTCATAGTATTACAGGCAGCAGTTACCGTTCTTGGAGTTTTGAATGGACTTCACCCGCAGCAGGTGCGGGTACTGTTAATTTTGAGGTGGCGGGAATGACCACTAACGGTAATAGTCAAAATAGTGGTGATCGTTGGGTTACTGATGTAGTTCCAGTCCCTGAAAATATACCAGTCAATAACCCTCCATCTGCGTCAAACGTCATGCTATCTCCAACTGATGCAAAAACTGCAGAGTCTCTAACACTTAGTTACACATATAGCGATCCTGACAATGACCCACAATCTGGTACTGAAATAACTTGGTATCGTGATTCTCAAGCATTACCTTCAGGGACAATCACGGGTTTGACTATACCGCCAAGTCAAACAACAAAAGGTCAAGATTGGTATGCCACAGTTCGTCCTAGCGACGGGGTTGACTACGGGGCCTTACAAACCAGTAATACTGTCACAATTGAAAATACTCCACCCTCTTTGGCCACTCCAGAAATAACCCCATCTTCGCCAGATGAATCTGAAGACTTGGAAGTCTCGTACAGCGTATCGGATGATGATCAAGATAGTTTGACTATTGAGATTCACTGGTATCTAGATGGAGTACTTGTTACAGAGTTCAACAATGATACAACTGTGCCATCAATTGCCACGCGTGAAGGTGATGAATGGCGAGTAGAAGTCACAGCATCTGATGGAGAAGATATTGAATCTAGGTCTTCACAAATCATAACCATTGGTCAAGTAATACAGCCTAACAATCCTCCAGAAGTAACCTCTCCAACGATTTCCCCCTCTCTACCAACAACGTTGAATGATTTGTTTTTGACATATAATACACAAGATTTAGATGGCGACCAAATCATTGCTACGGAAATAGAATGGCGCATGGACAATACTTTGACTGTTGAATCATCTACAATAGTCCAGTCCTCAGCAACTCAAAGAGGCCAGATTTGGTCTGCTAAAATTAGAGTTAGCGATGGAATTGATTGGTCAGCTTGGTCTTCAGTTGATGTTACAGTAATGAACTCAGCACCGGTCATAAGTGACCTCCTATTAGCTCCTACTAATTCATACACCAATGATTCACTAAGTTTCACTTATGCTTACAGCGACTTTGATGATGATGCAATGGCACTTCCAACAATTATTTGGTATAAGGAAAGTGTCGAGCAAACGGAATTGTCAAATCAAAATACTATACCCTCATCACTTACCAACAAAGGCGAAAATTGGACCGTATTAGTCTACGGAAATGATGGTACAGATCTCAGTATTGACCCATTACAATCATCAGTATTAATTCAAAACTCTAATCCATCAGTGATAATTGAAGAGATGCCCCTGAATATCTCTTTTGTTGATAATCAAGCATTGGGCCTAACCATCCTTCCACAATTTACCGATGCAGACAATGATCAGATAAATTTCCAAATTTCCTGGCTAAGGAACGGCTTTAGAGAAGGGTCATTGGACAACTTAACATTTGTTGCTGCGCAGTATTTTGGTGCTGGACAATCATGGACATG
>JAQXFJ010000163.1 GCA_029250385.1 Candidatus Poseidoniaceae archaeon
GTCTAAATTATAACCGTACACCCTCTAATGTCATCAGATTATCTGGCATATGGAGTTCACTTGTCATATACTCACCTTGATCTATTTCGCCGTTCATATTAATGTCATCAGTCCAAGAACGCCAGATATTAATTTCCGCTTGGGATGGCAAAACAGGTCTATCTGTTATGGTAAATTCTAAGACTTTGGATGGACTCGATTCAAAATGATCAAACTCATCAATATTCATGTAAAGCAATTGGGGTGAAACCGAATCAAAGCCAAATTCTATTTCTCTAGGGACTTCATAACTTACATCTTGATTCTTCAAAGGCAGAACATCTATTTCTAGTTCTACATCTTCACCAACAGATGGAACAACCCATTGAATTGATGCAACTCCATCATTAATAATCGAAGAGGAACCATATTCGTTACCGTTTACCAGTAACCTAACAAGCGCATGGCCTGTTCTTGGAGATGACCCCTCATCACCTTCGAATCCAAGGTGTACCTTGACTGCTACAGGTTCACCTTTCTTGAGATACGGATAGTTGATATCAGAACCAATGCCATTTAGTCCAACTACTTCCCAGTCTTTTACCGAAATATCATTTTCGACACCCAGCGAATTGCCCAGTCCAAATGATTTACTCACCGGCAACATCGGACCAGAACTAGAAACTAAGTTGGTTGATACAACCAAAAACTCTTCATCATCCCATTCTACTGGGAATTTAAAACGGTGAGTTATTTCTAACAACGCCGCTGAGTCTGTCATGATTACCGCCCCGTTGGCACCTAAGTCTGACCAGATCAGTTCTACACCGCTCTGAATGCAGGCGCTAACTCCTGGACCAATTATTGGTAATGCTAATGCTGAACATCTAATCTGCGCTGAATTTTCTTTACCAATTAAATTAAAATCTACCAACCATGAATTTGCCCTAGCATAATCATAGGGGTTAGATATACCGACGGTTGAGAAATCAAAAGTACTCTTTACATCAATCCAATTCATCGATGGAGTAAAGGTATCTGTAACATTAGATACAGTAATCGAGACAGGACTGATAGAAGGTGAATAGGTTAAAGAATTGACAGTTATTTTGATTGAACCTGTGCTTGCCATCCTAACTGGAATTGTGACTTCTCTAACTCCATTGGTGGCAATCGTGTTCATTAAAGCACTGTTAATGCCGATTATTAGTGGATCAGAACCTGAGAAGGCTAGATTTAATTCCCCATCATAGGTTGCCAAGAATCCACCAGCATGTAGATTTGTTGCGGTAGTGGAAGAACCTAATTTAATAGTTAATTCTGCTAACTTAAATCCATTTAGATCAACGTCTGCAGGCGACTGTGAAAGCATATTATTGATGTCAGAAAGTTGAGATGGAGTCATACGGATTGTCGTTAGTGATGAAAAATCATTTAACGAACTAGTCAAAATATCTTGAGAACCCATTGAAACTGTCATGAATGGGTTGACAAAGGATGCGTTTGGGCTAGCAACTGCAAATTCAAAGTTATCAATTCCAGAAACTGGTAGGTAAATGGAAAATTCTGCCGGCGAAGAGGCTGTTGATTGTTCTACAGACCAAAATGAGCCATCCGAAAGGCGGTCCTGTAATCCTAATTTTCCGACTCCGATTTTATCCATGGTCCAATCTGCAATATTATCAAGTCCTATGTCTAACTCTAATCCTTCAGCAACACTAGTTCTTATCAGCTCAACTGATAGTTTTTCCAAGACCCAATTATTACCATTTCCTGCCAGCTTGAGCATTACATCAAAATTAGGTTTATCAAACGAGATAAGAGTGTTATTGGGCAGTTGATTCCAACTGGAACCAGAGTTAAGAGAATATTGTAACTGTGCTGAACCTGTGATGTGTGATTGTGATTTTATTCCAACAAAACCGCCGCGCATGTAATATTCTGTTGTTTGTAGAGAACCTGAGCCACTAATCTGACCTGAACTCCATGTACTACCGCTCATTAGCCACCCTTTATTAGCAGGATTTGTATCAAAATCATCCTCTATTAGTCCGTCAAAGTGTATACCGTGGACAACTGGTAGTGAACCTGTAGTGGTTTCCATGTCTATCTGCATTTTGACTAAAGGATAAGTTTTCCAATCAATAATTCCAAAATCCATTTCTGTTACTGTTAGTCCACTAAAACCAGGCAAAATCTGGTTATTTGATGCATCTAACAGACTCCATTCGAAACTTGAATCTGCTGGTATGTACGCATCCATGTACATGAAACCGTATGACCTAGGCTCACCCTGACCGGTTAGTGAAGGCCCAAAAGCAGGAGAAGTCCATGAACCAATACCATTTCCTGCCCCACCTGTTGGAGTGATGGTTATATCGTCAATCCAAGCAGTATCTGAACCTGAATTAACACTACCATCTTTGGCATATTTCCAAGTTAAGGTTTGAACATTTGCTCCCATAGTAAAACTATGTGTACCGCTAGTCACTCCAGCCCAACGTTGGTCAAAGCCACTTGACCTCGTGCACCCGGTGTTATCAATACAGAATACTAGATAATCAAACCCGCTTTCAGAGGAGACCTGATACAAAAATTCGCCAGACCCCGCTGGAATGCCTGAGACATCAAGCGTCAAGGTTGTTTCTTGATTACTCGATATTGTGCCTGCTTTGGCTGTTTGCGAACCTGAAAGAAGGTTGGTGGATTGTATTAGCCAGTTTGATACTCCACCAAGCCTCCACTCGGGCCCAAAAGAACCACTTTCAAAATCCCATGACCATTCTTGGGGTAATAATGACAAAGAACTGGTATTTACATTGACGCCCTCAAATAAGGTTGAACTAGAAAAATCACTAGCATCTGTGAATGAATAGGCTGTGGAAGTCGACAAACCAGAAGGCTCCATGTCAACACTCATTGTTTGAACGACTTGACCATCTGGAATTGCTACCGACACTTTCTCAACCGCACCGTCTGGATAAGAGCCAATAGAAACTGTAGTAGGTTGGCCAAGTGGAGTTGCTTGATTGGTAATAATTTCTTCAATTATTACTTCTTCCTGATTATCAAAATAATTGATTTGAGTAGAGACAGCAAATATCAAGAGCATTGTGATAGCCAAAACTTTGCCGCCCGCAGCGCTCCCCATGAGAATGCTACGAAATATCACAGGTCAAAACCTTTCTCCATAAAATCATAAAAATAGCCATACGCAATACTCAATAGCCTGCTGATTAGTCAACAGCCATGGACAAGGTTGAACTGCTTAAACAACAAGCCGGAATCGCAGCATGTAAATATGTTAATTCAGGGATGAAAGTTGGTTTAGGAACTGGTTCTACCGTCAAATATACGGTTATTGAATTAGGTCGAATGATTTCGGAGGAAGGTATGGAAATAGTCGGGGTGCCAACATCATTAGCTACACAAAAGCTTGCCACTGAAGTCGGTATACCTCTAGTTGAATTGTCTGATTGTACACATTTGGACATTGTGATTGATGGGGCAGATGAATTTGACCCTGAATTTAATCTGATTAAAGGTGGAGGGGCCGCTTTACTAAGAGAGAAGATAGTCGCTCAAGAAGCCAAAGCAATGGTTGTCGTTGCTGATCACAGAAAACAAGTAGACACATTGGGGGCATTTCCACTTCCAATAGAAATTACACCGTTTTCATTTGAAGCAACAATTAGACAGCTTTCTAGATTATTGGATTGCCGAGTTAATTGTCGAATGTCAGGAGATAATCCGGTAATTACCGATAACGGCAATTACATTGCTGATGCTCATTGTGGGCCAAATCTGAGCAATCCACGTAATACCGAAATGGAAGTTTTAAAAATTGCCGGAGTAGTGCAAGTTGGTTTGTTCAATGAAATGTGTGATGCGGTAATTCTAGCAAATAGCGACGGCGTAGAGTTACTGGTTAACCAAAATGGAAGGTTGGCTGAATAAACGATTCTTCAATGAAAAATTAAATACGACCTGCGGCAGGGCGGAGTGGGCCTGTAGCTTAGTCAGGTAGAGCGACGGACTCTTAATCCGTCGGTCGCGGGTTCG
>JAQXFJ010000167.1 GCA_029250385.1 Candidatus Poseidoniaceae archaeon
GAGTTCTTTAGCCGCAGCCCTTGCAGCCTCAACGCGATGAGTGCCATGAACTACAATCCTGCCTTCCTCATCGATAATTATGGTAGCACGTGGTTTTTCCAACGATTTTATCACAATACCACCGTTCTTTTGACCAGCCAATTGCGATACTACCGCATCGTGATTTACCGGACTCGGGGGGACAAATCTCACCAATTGATTTTCAACTCTAACATCTACTCCGCCAACAGCCATCACTCTTCCTCCATGTTACCCGTTGAAGTCTTGTTTGATGAATTCTCCTCTATCTTTGGCATCGTTTGCAATAATTCCGCAATATCTTGGCGCCACGGTAAAAATAGCGGCACTAGCAAGACAGTGGAAGCCCCATATTCTTGGCGCAGTTCAGCAAGAGCACCCCGTAGCCTAGCTGCAAATCTTAAATTACGGCTATGAGAAATTTTTTCCCCAATCAACCATTCATTCAAATCCCACCATGTTGCGGATAATACCGCTGCAGAAGAGTGATTCGGGCTAACTCCTTTTGGTGGCTTTTCTGCTTCGAAAATATTTTGTTTAACTCTTTTTCGCCACTTTTTGCCAACTGTTACCAGCCCAAACAGTTTCTTCCAACGAGAAACCTCCCTTGCTTCAGCAATCATATGATGTTCCCAAGCCTCATCATCTAGTTCCGGTTCTATGAAAAAAACTGGCCTCGAATGTCGCTCTGCTAGCCTGTGCACTCGACGAGGCTCTGGATCTGGAAATCTGCCTGCAGTTATGTCTTCTAATTGCATTACCTCTTCGAGAAATAGCCCCATTGTGCCACCAGAAATAAGTCCATGGGCAAGATTTACCCCGTTTGACTCTACTTCATCTTTTTCTTCTTGCCGCCAAAGGTCTACCACTTCTTCGGATTCCAACAAGGCAAGCCCATGCCATTCTTTTGATGGTCTTAACTTCCGCGGATATACTAATGTCGGTATCGTTCCGTGTAGCAGAATAGTTCCGCCGTCTGGGTCCTCCCAGAGAATGTCTTCCCAGGAAATCCTCGAACTCATTATAACTCACTCATTGGTTTTCCAGCCACTCTTCTAGTTGCTGAATACTCCAACCTTGATCAAAGTACCCTTGTATCTCTTCTTGATTCCAGAAAGTGAATTTCTCCATTGCCTCGGCCATTTCTGGTGATACTTGAGCTACTGGTGCTGAGTAACTTTGAGTTGCAGGAATAGATGCATATGATTTGTCATCTTCATCATCGTATAAATCATCAAAATCACCATCGTTGTTTCGGCGAGAAATAACCACAACCGCAACCGCTAAAATCGCAATGACTGCAATAAGGATTATGACAATTAAACCAGTTGATATTCCGGAATCATCGGAACTTGACGCTTTAACGTTGAAGGTTTTGGCTTGATCTTTACCATTAAATAACTCCTCACCTGTTTCATTATCGTATACAATATAGTACATTCCAGTTGTGGCGTCAGTAAATTCTGCTAATTCAATAGAGACCCACATGGCTTGATTTTCACCAATGATACCACTGACAATATATCCTTCAAACGCTGGTACACCGTTATTGATAACAGAGCGTATTTCTAAATCAGCAACACCGGGAATACCAGAGTTTACCAGTTCCACCTCAAGTTTTACTTTATCTCCAACTTCAGGAGACTCTGGGATTGTTCTAATATTTCTAACATTGAAATCCGTTCCTTCAAATTCTAGCATGTATGTAGAACTATCTTGACCATTTGTGTCACTACCTTCGATACCAGATGCAGTTCCATCATCGTTATATCTTCCTGCTCCAATTATTGGAGAGCCTGCACCGTCTTGAGTTTCTATCCACATTACTAGATTAACGGATAGTCCAGGTGCATTTAGGTCAGATTCTGTCACATCAAACTGCCCAATACCAACAGGCCACAAATCGACACAATCTGCTGATGCTCTAACATAACCTAAGCTTCCACCGGTAAGATTAAGCGAGTTTGTTAGGGGTTGTGTGCCATAGTTATCTTGGTACACACTCCAAACATTACCATTGGTAGGATCACCGTCGTAAAACATCCAATTTAGTGACGTGTCTGCTTGGGATATAGAGCCACGCTCTTCAATCTGGCTAGATACGTCTACACAGTGGAAAGTAGATGTCGGCATAGTATTGAATAGT
>JAQXFJ010000186.1 GCA_029250385.1 Candidatus Poseidoniaceae archaeon
CCGTGGCCACGCATTGCACCAGATGCTGGCTTGTTGGTCCAAACCCTTGCCCCTGTATAATGGAATGAACCCAATTCATATGGTGCAGTTGCTAGAACACCATTGTAATACGATGTAACGTGCCCAAAGGAGGCAAATCCTCCTCCATCGATAAGTGCGTCAATATCAAATCCTGAAATGCGTCCTACATCGTCTGCAGTCATCTTGACTTCTATGTCGCTTGGATGGCGGCCACGATTTATCCAGTAAACCTCCTCACGGTCAAAGGTTATTCTAACAGGTCTTCCGGATTTTCTCGATAATATCGCCGCACACATCTCATGAGGGAACGGGTCCGATTTGCCGCCAAATCCACCACCGACAAATGTTCTTATCACATTTATTTGATGCATTGGGACCTCTAATACAGTCGAAAGTGCGCGATGAGTGTAATGAGGAACTTGTTGCGGTGTGTAAAGTTGAAGACGCCCATTAGGGTCCCAGTGAGCGACAACTGCATGTGGTTCTGTAAACCCGTGGTGAACACCTTCCATGGACCATTTTCCGTGTGATGCAGCATGTGGATTCTCGATTAAAGAGCGGTCTCCGAATTCTTGGAATACTCGCTTTTGCACATTGGTTCTTGAAAGGTGATACTTACCACGCCAATGGATTGGTTCATCCACGTCTTCTAGACCCTTTTTGCGGTCGAATACTGGTTCTAAAATTTCCCACTCAATGTCAAACAACGCAAGAGCTTCTATTGCTATTGCTTCTGTTTCTGCACATACGCACGCGACTAAATCGCCCATATGTCGTACTTTTTCAACAGACATTGCGTGTTCATCCTTAGTAACGGGTAAAACTCCAAACCGATTTGGGGCATCTTGTCCTGTGGCAACAGATATCACTCCAGGCAATGCTTCGACCCTGGTTGTATCAATGGATATTATCTTAGCATAGTGATGCGGTGAACGAAGTATTTTACCAATTGTTTCATTGGTAAGCCTAATATCATCTCCATACCATGCTTGCCCTGTCACTTTGGCATTTGAATCAACCAATTGGAGTGGTTTACCAACTACCGTCCCAGTCCTAATACGGTCATGGATATGGGAGCCTGCTGGTTGTGGCTCTTTACCACCAACAGATTCTGGAATGAAATTGAGGTCTCTTGGTTCCATAACAGGGTTTGAGCCGCCTGAACCGGGCGGAGGAAACTTTTGCTGGCCAGCAACACGCTTGCCATCTTTCCTTTTACCAGAAGATTTACCCGGTTGTTGTCGATATCCGCCAGACATAGCAATCACTTCGCATGACCAGGTGGCATCGATGGCTCTTCAGGGCCGCTTGGATGTGGGTCTGGATGTGGATCACTAGCTGCCTTTGGAGGTTCGATTTCCCCGCGGTGAATCTTGGCTGCTTCTTGTATCGAATCAACAATTTGTTGATAACCGGTACAACGGCATAGGTTTCCTTCTATGGCTTCCGAGATTTCCTCATTAGAAGGTGAAGGATTAGAATCTAGTAAGGCTTGGGAAGTAACTAGGAACCCAGGCGTGCAAAATCCACACTGTGAGCCCCCAAATTTAGCAAAGCATGCTTGTATTGGAGCCAAATGTGCTCCGTCAGCCAGACCTTCAACAGTCATTATGTCGCTACCATTAACCTGCCCAGCAAGACATAAACATGACAATCTAGGTTCGCCATCTATCATGACAGTGCAACAGCCACAAGTCCCCAAATCGCAACCACGTTTGACTCCGAGTGTACCCACCTGATCTCTTAACACATCTAGCAAGACTGCGTTAGAATTAATCAGCAATTCTACCTCTTTTTTGTTGACTTTTGATTGCCAGATAGTTTTGGGAGCACTTGGCGTCATTTTCACGTATTCGGTACCAACCACATGCTCACCCATCTCATCGTACAAATGGATGCATATCAATATAGGGATGAATTGAATTATTCTGTTAGCGCAGAGTCACGTGTTTGAAATCGTCATCTCCGGTTTGTGGTTCCTGCCATTCAGGGTCACCAGGTAGCACCAAACTATTGCCTAAACCGACCAACATACCGCCGATTTCTCTTTGCCTCTTTTGCAAACGGTCCCAATCTAATTCGTTTTGGCGCCAATTTTTCCACCGTTTCAAAGACCTCCAACTTCTTACTAGTCTTGAATACAGATTCATGTGCATTTTTCCAGAAATCGGCCACCATACGAGTAATATGAAGAACATTAGAAGCGGGCTAATTTGAGTAAAGTAAGCCAGTAACCAATGTTTATTCAAAAGGATAAACAGAGGACTTGAGGTGGCCAGGAATAACACAGTTATCGATAGAGAAGCGAATATCCACCATATTGGGAACATAATGACTGCTGTTGCAATCTTCATAGTTCCATGAATTGATTGTGAGATTCCTTTCTTTTTGAAATGCCACATAGTCAGATAATTAGCTTGATACGGTGGCACGTTACCTAAAACAGCGCTCCAAGTCACTAATCCTAACATCCAAGCCGCTGACCATATCCATGCGGTTAGTGCGATTAAGTAACCGAGAATAGTTGGCTTCTTTGGTTTAGCAGCAACATCAAATGGAGTAATACCCATTTCCTCAAGTTCGGTAAAATGGAGTCTAGATTTTTCTACAAGTGGAGCAATTTCTTCTGGCTTATGATTGGACATATACTCCCAACCTGCACGTAGCCTTCTAGCTCCAATGACCGACTCAGCAAAAGAAGGACGGGTTATTTTATTACCACTTTGAATCGCTCTTTCTGCATATACTACACTGCGTCCTTGCCAAATTAACCGACGCTCTTCCCAAGAGGTTTTTGACAAACTAGCGCGCTTAAGTTCTTCTTCTATAGATTCTGTAACCGTTCTGGCCCATGCAATATCTAATTCTTTTTGGCCGTCTGAGTCTTCAACTGTCGGTGGTATTTCTGGCAACTCCATTGGTCGTTCGAGAATTACTGCACCTCTTTCTCTGAATTTTTGTGAGTTTGAATAATGTAATCCAACTGGCACGATTCTAGGCGGAGTTTTATTTTGCAACTCAGCCTCTCTTAGAGCAATTAGAATAATTCTAGCAGCGCCGGTTTTCGCTTTGCTAACCCCTGAATCGGTATGAGTTTTACCTTCGGGAAACAATAGTAATCTCCCCCCATTAGAAATTTCTCGACCAACATCTTGGAGCATCTGTGAATTTTTCATTCGGGATTTTCCGACATCATCACTGTCTGATGCCCGATAAATTGGTAATGCACCACCAGCTCTAATCAACCTTCCAAGTATAGGAATTTTAAACAGGGTATGTTTTGCAAGTATTGAGAGTCTTCCAGGTAAAGAAGCATGTAATAAAATTGGATCTATCAGCCCACTAGGGTGCCAAGCAATGAACATAACACCGCCGTCATGCGGCATATTTTCATTATCAACCACATCTAATTCTCTAAACCAAACTGACATCAAAGAGCGGGAAAATCTTCGTAAAATACGGTAAGTAAACCCTAACTTTGGCTGTCCATCGCCTTTAGGGTCACCTAACCACGACATACATTAGCGTTGATGGGTATTACTCTTTACTCCACCGCCGATGAAAGAGTAAAATTGTAAGTTTTTGCTGAAATTAATCTTTTTCATAAATTGAATTTGATTCTAACTTTCTCTGGTTGACAAATAATGCGATAACAGATGCGACTGATACTGCCAAGAATGTGAAACCAGGGGTCTCCTCAGACTCTTGAATGAATGCTGATGCTGTGTCCATCAACATAATGTCAATGGTAACAAGAGGTGAAGACGAATGCCCGCCACTAGAGTTAGATTTCAAACCTCTAATTGAAATCGTATGGTTGCCATCTAGGTTGATTCCAGGTAAGTGTTCAAGTTGGTGAATTATGTCGATTGCTGCGACGTTGCCATCTGTATCAGTTTTTTCGAATGAATGCAAATTAGTCCAATCATCAACAATGTGGTTACTACGCCATTGGATTGCTTCGATTCCACCAGAAGTGGTAAACTTAATCGATTCTTTTGGAGTTAGGTGTGTATGCGAATTATCGTGAGTGGGATCACTTTCGATTGAAATTTGCATTGAGGAATCAAAAATATAGTATTTTTCTGCTGCTGCCAAAACAGATTCTAAAGCACGCACTTCCCCATGCCCGTAGACATTGTTTTGTCGGTTTTTAGTAATAATGTTTTGAGCATCATTGTCGTCACACCCATCAATTCCCGCAGCATCTCCCATGTATGTGCACGCACGATACTCGGCAGTTTCTTGCATGAAATTCCTAACCTCAAACGGACTTATGTCTGGATTTGCTTGTAGCATTAAAGCAGCAACCCCAGCAGCACCAGGGGTGGCCATTGAGGTGCCTGAAAAGGCAGTATAACCATCACCTGTATTGTGAGCAACTGACATGACATCAGAACCGACATAGGCAATATTTGGTTTCACCCTGTTCTCTTCTGTTGGGCCTTGGCTTGAATAAGCTGCAATTGATGAATCTTTATCCAATGCACCTATGGTAATTGCATCTTCAGCACTGCCCGGAGTGCCGATAGTACCTCTACCAGCTGAGTTTCCAGCAGCAATAAACAACGTAATATCGTTGTATACCATATCATTAGCCATTCTGTTTACGCTATCTTCTTCTGAAGAAGTCCATTCAATTATGCCAAATGCTCCAAGTGACATAGAAGCGACCCTGATGTTATACTGATATCTATTATCGATAGTCCACTGCATTCCTGCCATAACAACAGCAAACGATCCAGAGCCTTCAGAATCCAACACCTTTACTCCAACGAGTTTTGCTTGGGGAGCCATTCCGGGGTTATCATAGGTTGGAGCCCCGGTTCCTGCAGTAGTACCTGCACAATGAGAACCATGCCCTTGGTCATCATAAGGGAAAACTTCTGTCCCGTTAGTGAGACTTGGATTATTCACTGGATCATAAAAGGCTATTACTTTGGGGTCATCGGTTTCAGGGTCATCATCTTGATCATCAAGACTAGAATGTAGACCATCGATACCTGTATCGATAATTGCTACAGTTGATCCTGACCCGTCATATCCAGTATCTTGCCATGCTGTATCTACGCCATGAAGCGCGACTGCATCTCCGTTTTGTATGGTCATGATACCATCAAGTTCGAGCATCACAACCCCAGGAAGTTCAGTTGCGTCGTCTAATAGAGCAACCGGTACTCTACCTGCAACAGCATCTATTGCTGGAAGGTAAAACTGATGTTCATAGTCAACTTGTTGTTCAAGCATAAGTACATCCTTTTCGTCCGGAGTATGGTCAAAATCAACAATGATTGGTAGTGTGCCATCGCTGAGTAGAATTGGGTTATCTATATGGCGTTCAATCATGTCGCCAATACCGTTTTTGTTTTTGTCAACAGTGGTATCAACCCACCAACCTTCTTCTGTAGTCTCTGATACCTCAGCGTCTACGGGTATGACAGCCCCTAATGTTGGAACCAACATTAAGAAAATCATTGCGATTGAAATTGTATTACCTAGTTTTGACAAAACAGCACCTAATTAAGCCAAATGTTGCTGATTAATCAATAATTGCTTTACAAGTTACTAATGACAAACTATCAGTCACGCCAAGTAGCGTATTCTATAGAAATGCCTTGGATTACGTTGTCAGGTGCACTTGGGTATGCTCCCCAGTAGGATTCTCTTAGATCTTGATTAGCCGACATACATGCCTCTACATCTGCGGGTCGGTCTATTAATTCCTCTGATTGATTTAAATGGGCGATTATTGGTTCGATATTGGAAAGGTTGACTAATCCCCATCCTGTTTGAGTACACGGTAATACTGGTGAGATTGGCATGGTGCCAGATGTTGGATCCCAGTCTAGGTTTGGATACCATGCTGAAAGGTTGATTGCCTCTCTAACTTGAGCGTTGGTGACCGTGAAATTCATTCCATTCACTAAATTACCACCACGCTCATCTGATGCGCCAGAACCATTATCGGAAAATTCGCCCCTAAGGTCTTGTAGAATAAAAGAGATAATTCCTGCAGTTCTTGGGGTGGCAAAAGACGTCCCAGATGTTTCATGATAGCCGTCAATGTCGTCATGGTTGGGCAGCACTTGTGTCCAATCGGCAGAGATATCGGGGTATGAACCAGACATTATTTCCTTTTGGTCGTCTCCTTCTTCAGCGTATCCTGCGATTCCAATAGACCATGGAGGTCCCGCTGTAGCATCTTGTATGGCAGGAGATGGTGAGTTATCGGCTGCACCTGTGTGTAATTTGTTGTAGTCAACTACCGCAACTTTAGTTGCATCCTCAATACCAGGAACCGGAATAGAACCTATCGCACCAAAGGATGTTGTTATGACATCGACAAGGGGTTGATTTGCTGCTGCAAGTACTGCCTCGGAACTGAATCCTTCGACAAAGAATATTATCGCTTCAGGATTTGCATCTAGTACTGCACCAGTAACCGCTGAACCGTGTCCGTCGGAGGGATCGTCTAGAATCAATATGTCGCTATTTCCATCAGGCGATGTTCCGATGATTTTTGTACCTGGGAAGTAAACAATATCTGATGCTGTGAGATTATCCCAACAATCAGCTTTGTCTGCATCGTAGCGTTCTTGCCAAGTACCATCAAGAGTTATATTGCATAATTTGTTAACTCCTAAATCGTCGAGTAACCATTGGGGATAAGTTTCGTTAGTTCTAAAATGGTCATGATAAACGTTAATTCCAGTATCTATGGGAGCAATTACTGAAAACGGGCGCCAATCGTTAGAAGCGACAGACTGCGCAACTGTTGAATCATCTTCAACAGAGGGTGAGTAAGCAAAAGCAATGAATATCGCACTGATAAATAGTGTTGCAACGAGCAAAGAAGTCATGAATTTTGTTGACGACGGCTCGTCAAACAACTCCGCCTCCAAGACCTCCGCCATGGGCAATTGTAAACGGCTTGTTAAATCAATATAACTAACTAATGACCTTGATAAAATTCGGGTATCTTGAAGCAAGGACACATGTTGGCCAAGTACATGGAAGATGGTTTTCGAGTAGAACATCTACCTTTTCCGATGCCTAACCGTGGGCATACCTTAGCCCAGGATTGGCGCTTTTTGACCTTCATGCATTGGCGTGTTGATATTGAAAAATTAAGACACCATGTCCCTGAAGGTCTTGAAATTGATACGTTTGAAGGAGATGCTTACATCGGCCTTGTCCCGTTCATGATGAAACATGTTCGACCAAGTTGGTTTGTAAGCACACCAGGAATCTCGAACTTCCCTGAATTTAATATCCGAACCTATGTCAAAAAAGATGGCATTGCAGGAGTATTTTTCCTCACCTTGGAGGCCAAAAGTTTGGTCACTTGTGATTTTGCTCCAAGAACTTATGGCCTACCCTATCGTTACGCAAAAGGTAATGTCAAGAAATCCGGTGACAAGTGGAATTGGAGGAGTTCGAGTAATAATGGCCAGTTTAAACTCGCTGGAACAACAGAAGTCATTGGTGAGCAAATGCAAGCGCAACCGGGTAGTTTAGAGGAATTCTTGTTTGAGAGATACAGCCTTTACACCAGCCATAAAGGAAGTTTAAGGAGAGGTTACACGCATCATAACAAATGGAAATTTCAACTGGCCAAGGTTAAGTTGACTGAAAATTCGTTGACTGAAAGTTTTAATTTGGGGATTGATGAACTACTAACACCAGAACTTGTGCATTATTCCGACGGAGTGAGGGTAAGAACCTATTCTATAGAATTAGCAGAACGCATTGGTACCGACATCAATCGAGACTTCTTGCTATTGGATGGGGACTGTGGACTCTGCCATAGACTTGCCACATTCCTCGATAAACGCATGAAGACGTCAACCAATTTAGGGTACCGACCAAATAGCTCGCAAGATGCACAGCGGTTGATCCAAGCAATGCCCAAGAAATACAGTGAATCTGATACAGTCTACCTCGTTAGAAATGGCCAACCATATATGCGCTCAAGTGCTGCAATTCGCTGCTTATTATACATGAAGTGGTATTACCGGATGTGGTATCCAGTTTGTTGGTTAATTCCTTTGCCGCTTCGTGATATTGCTTATCGTATAGTTGCTAAGTATCGCCACAAGGTGTTCAAAAAACCCAAAGTTTGTGCCTTCAGAGTAGATTGAGACTAGAAAGAAACCTCGAAAACCATCAGGACAATACCGACAATTAGTGCGGGAATTGTAGTATGAATTGTTGCCCAAAGGCTCGCTGCCCTATGCCTTACTAGTAACGGGAACAACGCATCCCCATCTTGACTAATCGCGTTAGCGGTAAGTGCAGGGAAGGAGATGAGATCCTTGGTATACGCAGTAATTGCAATGATTTGTGGCCCACATCCGGGAATAAGTCCAATGAATGCGGCAAGAACCACCGCAATTAAACCATCACCATATCGTGCTAAATCGGCTTCTGTCATACCTGAAAACAGCATTGAAAACTCGAACACAAGGTATGCTGCCATAACCCAAAAAGTGACAAACGCCGTCTCACTTGCCGAATGAATCATTGTTTCACGCATCGAATAGAGCTTGTCACCAATCGATGCTTCTGTATCATCTCGAATCCAATTCTTTTGCGAGATGTAGAGTATAACAGATAGTGAAGTTCCAAGCAAACCAATCCATGTAATGAAGCCGTGAAGAGTCAATGGGTTGTAATCAATTTCTAGATTAAACTCCGAATCTTGAGCGTTCCACACCAATAACAGCACAGCAAATATCAAACCAATTGCTGTGACCATCCACCAAACAGTATAGCCTTGATGGAGAAGGAAATATCTCCAGCCACCTGCTTCTTCTCTTCCAAGATCATCGATGATTTCATGAGCCTCTAAATCCTCACTTTCAACCGAATTTTCTGGTGGTTTATCGTCTTTAAAGGTTGGACCAAATTTACCCAACGGATTGCGCGGGGTAATCTTCAAACCATCTACAAGGTAACCCCAAAAGACACCGACAATAAACGAAATGAGGTGAACGGCAATTACTGGTGCTATGAATGAGGAATCGGTGACTGCTGCGCCAATTAAGACGAATGCAGCATCCCCTAATGTCGCAATGAGAGTTGCTATTACCGTTCCGTAGGTAACATATCCACGAGCGTACATTGGCATCATGACAATGGCTCCACCACATCCAGGAGTGATACCCATAAGAGCTCCAATCACAGGTTGCCAGCGCTTATTTGCTCGAATGGCATCAACAAATTTTCCAGCCGTAATATACTGCAGCCAACTGAATAAAAGGACCATTGCGGCAACAAAAACAGTTACTGCAAGAAACGCGTCGCGCATGCTGACGACAATTACTTCGAGGACTTCCGAGGAAGTCACCATTAGTTTTCCACCTCAAAAGAAATTTTTACTAAACTGGCGATTGATGAAGAAATACGCTTTTTTATCGCACCAATTTTGACATTGAGACCACCATCAAACTTATCTCTAGAGATTATCTTTAATTCAGTACCAGGGTGAATACCGTTATTTTCTAGCCATGATAAAATACTCGGATCATCATCAGGAACTTGCATAACTGTCAAAGACATATTAATTGGAGAATCGCATAACGGAAGATCACTTTCGTTGTATAACTCACCGTTAGGTCCTGGAATTGGATGACCGTGAGGGTCACGGGTAGGATTGCCCAGATACTCGGCTATAGCCATTTCTAAATTCTTTGAGAGGGCATGTTCAAGTTTTTCCGCCTCATCATGTATTTCTTCACGGCCTAAACCTAGTGTTTGGGAAAGAAAAGTCTCCAATAACCGATGTTTACGAACGATTGAAAGTGCTTCTAACTCGCCTTTTTTTGTTAAAGAGGCACCCTTGTAAGGAATATGATCTACTAATTCCTTTTCTGCTAGCCTTAGAATCATTTTGGTTGCAGAAGCTTTGCTGACTCGAAGATTATCGGCAAGTTGCTTTGTTCCAACGTTATTGGGACCGAGCTTCCAAAGAGATTTTAGGTAGTCCTCAACGGCTACAGAGTACATATGCAGCGGTTAGCCAAGGCTAATATAAGGATTTGCCAAGGCTAACTTTCCAAGATTGTCACACCACCTTACCAAGTACAATCATTTCATACTTTGATTAAGAACAACTTAAACATTGTATTATATAGTCGAAAAAAAAAACTCTACATTATGCTAAGAGAGACCAAAAAGACTAGACTGAGTTACAGTGCT